>JABLXP010000006.1 GCA_013178045.1 Bacillota bacterium | reverse complement strand
TACATTAAACGACCCCATCGCCTGGCGCGATAGTAAATTTTTTGACCTTCTTCTAAAACTTTTTTTACTTTTTGTTCTGAATCTGCTTCGACGTAGATGCGAACCATCGGTTCTGTTCCGGAGGGGCGGAACAAAATCCAACCCTGGCTTTCCAGCATAAATTTCAAACCGTCGAGGTTTTTCGTTTGCACTACTGCCAGTGGTCCAAAGTTCTTGGGAGGGTGGTCTTGCAAATGGCCCATCAGGGTCTCTTTCTGGTGCCCAGAAATTGGCAAATCAACTCGCTCATAATAGAAGCTCCCAATCTCCTGTTTCAGACTCTGCACCAGTTGACGCAAGTTTTGTTTACGCACCGCCATGACTTCAAGTAAAAGCAAACTGGCTAAAATTCCATCCCGTTCCGGAATATGATTGCGGACGGTAAAACCCCCGCTTTCCTCTCCACCCATGAGGAGATCTGCTTCCTCCAGGAACAACTCACAGATGTATTTAAAACCAATCGGTGTTTCAAACACCCGCAGCCCATATTTTTGGGCCAGCCGGTCAATCATCAGGGTGGTAGAAAACGTCTTCGCCACACCGCCCTGCCATCCACGCTCCTCCACCAGATGCCTGAGGATTAAAGCATAGATATAGTGGGAGGTTACAAATTCACCACGATCATCCACGGCGCCCATCCGGTCGGCATCACCATCAGTTGCCAGGCCAACCTGAGCCTTGTAGCGAAGTACCGCCTGGCTGAGGGCCGCCAGGTTGGGCGGAATTGGTTCCGGGTTAATTCCACCGAAACTAGGGTGGGGCTCACCCCTGATTTCCACGACTTCTATGCCAAGTTCCTTGAGCAGAGTCCGCAAATACCCACGGCCGGCCCCGTGCATCGGATCAACCACCACCCGAAAGCGGGCCGCTGAGATCGCCGACCGGTTGATGATCCGGCGCAGGTGGTTGAGGTAATCCGCATCCGCATCAAACCGGTGAATTAGCGGGTGACTGAGCGGTACAGTTTTGATCTGGGTCCGGCGCAGCAACTTTTCGATGTGCGCGGTCATCTCAGGTAAAGCAGATCCCCCGTATTCGCCTTTAAACTTAATCCCGTTATAATCGGCCGGGTTATGGCTGGCGGTGATCATCAACCCACCACCGGCCCGGAGATTTTTCACCGCAAATGAAACAACGGGAGTAGCGGCAACCTTGTTGGACAAGAACACCTTGATCCCATTCGCGGCGATCACCCTGGCCACTTCCTCTGCATAACGGGCGGACAAAAAGCGAGCGTCATAACCAATGACGATCCCCCGCTGCCCTTTCTGCTGGTCGAGCAAGTAGTCGGCAATGGCCTGAGCTACTATCCGCGCGTTGGCAAAAGTAAAATCATCACTGATTACCCCCCGCCAACCGTCTGTCCCAAACTTGATGTTCATGCCACTTTCGTCCATTTAAATAATTCCTCCTCAAGGTTACGGTTGTTCGCCAACCCGCCTTCAGTAGTGTTAATATCATATGCAAAGTGCAGCTAAAGAGTTCACCCCGGAAAAGTTAAAAAACCAGATAGAAAGACCGCCAAGGAATCTCAGCGGCCTTTCCGATTAGCTTCGAATAACATTTTCTTAATTTGTGGCATCCATTCATTGGTCGTTGTTTCCCCGCTCTGAATACATTCCGCAATGCGATGAATATCGGTCAGATGGATATCCTCCAGAGGAGGAATAATAATCAAATCGGCAAAACAGTCTTCTTCAACGTCGGATGTTTCAGCAATCATGATGTCCAGAGAACGAAGAACGACCTCAACCACATCATCAACAATTTTATTGGGATTGATGTATCCCAGATTTACGGCCAGAATGACATCGGCGCCCATCGCATGCAAGATTTCCACCGGTACGTAATCGGTTAAGCCCCCGTCTACCAGCATTCGTCCCTGATAATTAGCCGGCGTGAAAATTCCAGGCAACGAAATGCTGGCCCGCACCGCATTCGCTACTGGGGCGTCGTGGATCAGGCAGGTACGGTGGAGAGCAGGAGGTTGAACCGGCCTCCAGTTAGTAAAAATCACTCTTTCCCCAGAGTTAATATCACTGGCGACAATGGCCAGCGGCATCTCCACCTGGCTACAAATCCTGGGCCCCACCAGGTCCTTAATCAGTTGTTCGATCTTGGCGCCTTTAACAATACCTTTTGGCCATTGTAGTGAACTACACCGCAGTGAAATACAAGGCAAAGTTATAATTATCGTTCGCAACAGCCAAACCATCACATCCCATAACCGAAAATCCCAATCCAGAATGTCTCTTTTCTGCAAATTAAGGGCAATTTGTTCCATCTTTTCGATTGGTACTCCACAGGCGTACAAGGCCGCAATAACGCTACCCGCACTGGTTCCCGCAATCAAGTCCGGTCTGATCCCGTTTCGCTCCAGTGCCTTGAGCACGCCGATATGCGCCGCGCCACGTAAACCTCCGCCACCCAGGGCTATTCCAAGCTTAGGTTCTTTTTCCCTCATCATCCTCACCAAACACACCCCCATGGGGTCATCCCGCTCTGTTGTTATTGTATGAAAAACAGTAGCGGGTGGTGACTGGTGTTGAGAGAATAAACAAGGAAGAAAAAAACTACCAGGTAAATTTTCCTGGTAGTTTAACGTGAGCTGGTGATTTTAATATCTCCGTCCTGGTGGCAAACAATCAACTCTACCGTCTCGTTTAATACATCGGTATAACTATATGAAACTCTTCGTTCGGCCTTCTTTTCGTCAAGCTTGACAACAAAGATGTTCGGGTAAGTCTGCTCCAGTATCCCTACCCGTTCAACCACCTTATTGCGACCACGATTTGCTTTCAACCGGATACGGTTACCGACGAAAGACTCCAGATCTTGCTTGATCTCCGCCAAAACCTTTTTAGGTGCCAATGTATCACCTTCTTTCCCTAGTCTTTCTATATTGTAATATGCATTTGTATATTTGTCAACCTTAACTGTAACATTATACTAAAATACCAAATGCTAGTCAATCTTATTCTTTTAGGATTGTTGGCTATAAATTAAAAAAGCTAATAATAACTAGATATTTTTTACTATTTACTTTGAGTTATAGGGACAAATACAAACGCCTTGCCAAAACCATCATGTACCGCATCTATGATATTGCCGGCCCGATTGGCATCACCAACTACCTTAACATTCGCCAGGCTCCTCTTGAAGCTATCTACCAGATCCTTTCTCGGGCTTACTCCCAGGGCGAGAACAACCCGCTCCACAGGTAGTTCTGTTTCCTGCCTATTTTTAACATTTTCCAGTATGATCCTATCTTGGTAAATTCTGATTAGTTTGTGACCGGGTAGTAATGTCGGATTGTATTTTTTTAGTCTTGACATCAGCATCAATAGGGTAACATAGGATATGCCGGCACCAATTTTTTCAAGCATATCGACAAGCGTTACCTTATTGCCCTGAGCTGCTAGAAATTCCGCTGTTTCACAACCAGTCATACCGGCACCGATAACCGCAACATTTTTGCCGCTGATTTTAATCTTGCCTTTAAGCACGTCTTCTGCCAAGCAGACATTTTCACCATCAACACCGGGAATTGGAGGAACAATGGGGGAAGCACCAACTGCCACAAATACTCCGTATGGATTCAGGGTTTTAATCAATTCAACATTTGCTTCCGTATTCAGCCTCACCTCGATGTTGGGATGTTTCATCTGTTGCTGATAGTAATCGATCAGCCAGTTGATCTTATCCTTGTACAGGGGTTTATTCGCTAAATTCAGCGCACCACCAAGCCGGTCTTCCTTTTCAAATAATATAACTTTGAAGCCCCTGATCGCCAATACTCTCGCTGCTTCCATGCCACCTGGGCCGCCTCCGATCACTGCTACTAACCGGCCGTCTCCGTTCTGAATAAACTCCCCGAATTCAAGCTCTCTGCCCAGCCTCGGATTAACAGCACAGATGATATGCTTGCCATTGCTAACCGCCTCAATACAAGTTCTACACGAGATGCAAGGCCTTATTTCGGCCTCCCTGCCTGCTGCGGCTTTGTTCGCCCATTCAGGATCAGCCAACTGCGCCCTGCCCAGGGCAACAAAATCGCATACGCCTTCCTCCAGAAGGCGCTCGGCTAAATCCGGTTGGCGGATTAAGTTGACAGCAATAATAGGTATCTTGACGTTGGCTTTGACACCAGCGGCAAGGTGCTTCTTCCAACCCGGCGCATATGTATAGGGTTCAACGATCGTAACGCCAGATTCGCGTATTCCGTTGCTGACGTTGATCGCATCAACCCCCAGAGATTCAAGGTATTTAGCTACTTCGATGCCGTCCTCAAGTTTTATGCCGCCATCAACGAATTCATCGACACTCAGCCTTACGCTGATCGGAAAATCAAGGCCACAGTTTTGGCGGATTCCGTAGATTATCTCGCTGATAAACCTCATTCTGCCTTCAAAGGAACCACCGTACTTGTCGGTTCTCTTGTTCGTAAGAGGGCTGATAAAGGCGTTGATTAAATAACCGTGGGCGCCGTGCAGTTCTATCCCGTCTATACCTGCGTTTTTACAGATTACGGCACCCATGACAAATTTTTTGACCAACCTCTCTATTTCCTCAGTTGTCAATTCCTTCGGCAGCTCGTTAGTCCGGCTGTTCGCAATCACGCTTGGAGCCACTGTCTGCCTCCCATCGTTCAAAAGGACAGAACCCTCCCGGCCAGGATGGTGCAGTTGAACGAAAATCCTGGTGTCATATCGATGGACTATGTCTGCCAGCCGCTGCAACTGGGGGATAAATTTCGGGCTGTATGCGCCGATTTGGTTGTAAATACCCGCACCGTTATCGTTATCGACTCTAGCGATGCCGGTAATAATCAAACCACAACCACCCCGGGCCCTTTCTTCGAAATATCTGAGCAGACGATCGGAAATCTCGCCCGTGGAATTAGCCAGCGCGGTAGCCATCGCCGGCATAACAATTCTGTTTTTCAACTCCAGCCGGCCTATTTTACCAGATGTAAACAGCTTTTCATACTTCAATGAGTATTCCCCCTTGCAAACTGTCTACCATTTTCTTTTATTCGCCTCCGGTCTCTGTTTTCCTTCCATATTTTTACGAAAGCCCCCCTAAAAACCACTAAGCGAAACCTGGCGTCACAGTTTTGCACATTTTGGCATGGTTTTTATTTGGTATGCTTATCGGCGACCTTGGAAGCCCCACACGAATCTGGCTTGATACGGGCGCCAAATCCGTTCCCACTGACCATGCCTACGACCTCGCGAATCAGTTCCTTGGTTTCCCCATGATTTCCAATATCCAAGTGAATCTCAACATCAAAATGTTCATAACCATTCTGAGCTAATATCGCAGCGAGTTTACTGGCCACCTCCAGACTGAGTGCCGTCTCGTAAAAGATTTTTTGCCGTAGACTTCCGATTTTTCGTTGAGTTTTTTTCCGATAGTAATAGCGAGCCCCTTTGCCGACCCGGTGAATAACCACCGCTGTAACAAAACAGGTCTCGTGACGGACATGAGAATCAGTCCCGATGATTATTTTATGGACGAAATCCGGGGCGCTGGTTATATAGGCACAAATATCAGCGACCATTTCGTCCCATGTCATCCGCCCTTTCGTCGGGCTTAAAAAACTCATTCGCCGCGCCCCCTCTCTTGGGCGAGAGTGTTTATTTAATTACTAACGGAGCCAGGGTATTGGTCAGGACAGCAAATTCCTCCAGGTCGAGGGTTTCCGCCCGGCGCTGGGAGTCAATTCCCACCTGCTCCAAAACCTCGCGGAGCATTTCCTTAGAAATACCCATACCCAAGCCCCCCAGCGAATTGAGCAGGGTTTTCCGGCGTTGGCCGAAAGAGCGTCGCACGATTTGGAAAAACAGGTTTTCATCAATCACTTTTACTGGTGGAACTGACCGGCGTTCCAGTTTAATGATCGCTGATTCCACTTCTGGGAGAGGAAAAAAAGCCGTCGGGGGAACCAAACTGACAAGGGTTGTTTCCGCATAGTATTGGGCAGCAATCGAAAGTACTCCGTAATCCTTACTACCAGGTCGGGCTGTGATTCTTTCCGCCACCTCTTTCTGAATCATCACCACGAGCAACTGTGCGCGAACATGCTTTTCTAATATGGTCATAATGATTGGCGTGGTGATATAGTATGGCAAATTAGCCACCACTTTATATGGCAATATCTGCTCAACCGATGTACCCCTATATTCTGCAACCACCGCATCCAGATCCGTGCGCAAAATATCGCCCCAGACAAAGCCGATGTTCTTATATCCGCCCAGCGCCTCGTTCAGTACCGGTTCCAGACTACGGTCGACTTCAACCGCGATCACCCAGCCGGCTTTCTCGGCCAGGTGCTGGGTTAAGCAACCGACACCTGGACCAATCTCAACAACTATGTCTACTTCCGTAACCCTGGCGCTTTCCACCATCAGTTCTAAAATGCGGTTATCGATCACAAAATGCTGTCCCAAGCCTTTCTTGACGTGCAGCCCATGTTTCTTGATTAATTGACGGGTACTAGTTAAAGTAGCAATTCTGGTTGGCATTTTGTTAAACTTCCTTCCCGTCGACAATCTCAGCAAGGTTACTTTTACTTAATATTATATTATACTATGCCAACCCTGGTATCGAAACCAGAGAAGAAATCTTCCACTTAATCGGTTCCAGAAATTATTATTATCCAGTAATTGACTTTCGATACAAGAAACAATTAAGGCGAGAATTGTACCCGCCTAAAAAACGCAACAATTTTAGTTCAGCCTCTCGGCTACCCGCGGCCACAATTTATCTTCTTCCTGACCAAGTCTCCATAAGGCAACACCACCCAGACCATGCGAACTGACCAGCTCGAGCTTGGCTTCAACACTGCGATAATCTTCATACCAGACTTCATGCCTGACCCCGTTTTGGGTGTATGCAAAATAGGGGACCCGGCTGTCTTTATCCCACTGAATTTTTGCGCCGTACCAATTGGCCAGCTCTTCGGCCTGATTAGCTTTAATAATTTTTACCCCCTCGGTCGACCAATCGTAACCATACCCGGCGATCCCCAGTAAAATCTGTTCGGCCGGGATCTGAGTTATAGCGTACCGAATAGTTTGTTGCACCCAGCGGAAGTCAGCTACCGGCCCCGCCTCACTCCACCTGGCATGCTGGTCATAGCTCATGATCACCACGTAATCAGTATGCCGCCCTAAGGCAGCGTAATCGTACGCCGCGGCAAAATTGTTGCTGTCTTCATTCGCCGATAACTTAGGTGCCACCGCCACTGTCACCAACCGTCCTGCTGGCCAGAGTCTAGCTGACAAATCAGCCATCAATTGGGTTAGCCCCTTCCGAGACGCTGGTTCCAGGTTCTCAAAATCTATATTGACCCCATCATAACCTTTAGCGAGAACAACCTCAACAATGTTCTCAACTGCTCTCTGGCGGGCAGCCGGATCACGTAAAACCGTATCGTTTCCATCAAGGTTATTAAATAGAACGATCACTTTTTTCCCAGATGCCCTGGCTAAATCCATAACTTTGTCCTGATCCCCTCCCTGGCTTCTCAACTGACCATCCCGATCAACTGAATACCAGAAGGGCGCTACCCAGGACAGGTTGTTCACATTCTTTCGAAAGGAATCATAAGATGAACGGTCACTGCCCCACTCCGCATAATAACCCAGGACCACACGGCCCGGCAAGCGAACTGGCCGATGAACTGACGGAGTCTCGGCCGGTGCTGCCGTCTCAGCGGCTGGCTTAACCGCAGTTGACGATTCAGCTGGCTTGGCCGGTTCCACTGCCCCGGCGGCCACTGACGCCGAGGATTCGGCCGGTCCCAAAAGCGGCACGCTCGGTAGAATAGCTTCATTCGTTACCAGCGGCTCAAGGTCTAGCTGCTCCGCTTGGGTTGTCCGGGCAATTAATTCCCCACGTCCTAATAAAAAAATAACAAACAATAAAATAGCCAGAGTTTGCGTAATCTGAGCGCGTCGAAGATTCATCCCCATCCTCCCTGTCCATAGGTTTACAAGCAATTGGACAAGTAGTTAAATTCGACGTACGGCCCCTTACCCCTTCAGGGAATGATAGGAAAAAGAATAAAGAGGAGAAATAGTCTCTCCTCTTTAGGGGTAGCAAGTCGTCGGATTGCTTAGTTAAGCACAAACACTTTCACCTGACGCCGGCCCCACCGCTGACATTCTCTTTCTGTCTCCAGAAATACGTCAATGCGGTTGCCGACAATCGCCCCACCACAGTCAACCGCCGTCGCAAAGCCGTAGCCATCAACATAAAGCTTCGTCCCCAGTGGGATTACCTTCGGGTCAACGGCAATTCCACCAACATATGGCGGTATCCCCGTGGCCGTGTTGTGTCCAGTGTAGGTATAGGCAGTAGCCGTCATCACCATGGCACGGTCAAAGTTTAACCGCTGACCACCGCGGGACACGCTTGTCAGAGAACCCATGGCAATAATCGCCTTGACCGGTTCTTTAATCACTTCGGAACTGATAACCTCTCGTTTGACTTCCTTGCCATTTTCGTAGGTTACCTTCACCAATTGTCTTTCCAGCCCGTTCCGGCCTTTTTGGAGAACCCGGTTAATCCCGCGCTCCAGATTCTGATCCTGTCGTCGGTCTACTGGATAAGGGATTTCTACGTCAGCCGTCATCATTTTTTCTTCCACCCGGATGATCTGCACCCGTACCCCACCGGTAACAGCTTCTGATAGAGCAGGTGAAACCTGGTCGAGAGGCCCCATTTTAATTCCAGCCAGCTCAAGAACCTCCTGAACCGTGGCCGGTGGCGTGACCACTTCTCTGACCTCCCCGTCCACTATAAGCTGAACCGGGAAGGCCCGCAATACCTGAATCTGCATGCCATCTTTGAGCTTCGTCCCTGGATCTGGAATGACCCTGTCCTGAGCCCCTAACTGGATTTCCGTTTGGCTTAGTGCCTCTCCAACCGTCGACTTAAATGTCCTCAACGTCACCTGCTGGCCATCAACCTGAATTACAACCGCTTTCTCTTCTATGGCCACGCCGGCAAAGATCCCTAACAGAATTCCGACAACTATTACTACCAACCAGCGTCCCTTGGCGACTTCAATGAGACGATTAATTCCCCATCGTCCCAAAATTTCGGTTCGTTTCATCTGATTCCTCCCGTTACCATATTTGTTGCCTGGGGGTGTTTACCTTAGTTGGATAGTACTAGAAGATATTCGCCACCCGGGCCAGGTTTTCCTCTTTCCCAACTGGAACTTCTTTGTACCACTCTATTGCATTTTATGGTCACATCCTTTGTAAAAGAACTTTTTATACATTATTACCAATTTTGGGCAGAAAAAACAACCTCTTGTACGAGAGGTTGCAGTCAATTTCATTTTTTATTGTTTTTTATCTAGCAATCGAAACAGACATCTGGCATTGGCCGTAGTCGCCTCGGCTACTTCTTCTAATGAAATCCGGCGCAGAGCCGCGATCTTTTCCGCCACCCGCTTTACATAAGCCGGCTCATTCCGCTGGCCGCGCCAGGTATCCGGCGTCAAATAAGGACAATCAGTTTCGACCAGGAGTCGGTCAAGCGGGACCTTTTGCGCAATCTCCTGTGGTCCGCGGGCATTGGCAAAGGTAACCGGCCCAGCCAGGGAAATGTAGAACCCCAGCTTCAAACATTCCTGGGCCATTTCCCAGCTCCCTGAAAAACAGTGCAGCACACCACCGACTTCGTTCACCTTTTCCTCTTTCATTATCCTGAGCACATCACCGTGCGCATCGCGGTCGTGAATGATGATCGGGAGTCCCAGCTCTTTTGCCAGGTTGATCTGGCGGCGAAAAACCGCCTGCTGGACGTCCCGGGGTGACAGGTTACGGTAGTAATCCAACCCCATCTCCCCAATCGCCACCACTCTAGTGTCTCGACCGAGTTCATACAACTGGGCCCAAGTCGACTCATCGGTGTCCTGGGCATCGTGAGGATGGATGCCGACGGCGGCAAAAATGTTAGCGTAGCGTTTCGCCAGAGCTACCACGCGCTTTGATGAAGGTAGATCGTACCCCACACAGACGATCTGGGTAACCCCGTTTTTACTGGCCCGCTCAATCACTTCCTGCTGGTCTGCTTTATACTGCCGGTCATCAAGATGGGCGTGGGAATCAATGAACATATCAACATCCCCTTACTTAACCCGGCTGCCAGTGGGAATATCACTGTTCAGCATCAAGACTTCTAACTGTTCCCCATTTGAGGCCGCCAGCAGCATTCCTTGCGATTGAATCCCCCGGATTTTAGAAGGCTTAAGGTTATAAACCAGGACAATCTTTTTCCCAATTAGGTCCGCTGGCGCATAGTACTGGGCGATGCCCGACACGATCGTGCGGGTCTCCCCACCTACTTCCACTTCAATTTCTAAGAGCTTGTCCGCCTTCTCTACCTTTTTTGCCGAGACAATTTGGGCTACCCTTAATTCAATTCTGGCAAAATCATCGATACTGATCAGTTGTGGTTCTGGCTTGGTCTCGGGTACTGCGGCTGGTGCAGTATTGGACGCATTGATTGAATTCACTTTGGACCCATCCTTTCTATCTGTTGGTGTGGGGCCGATCACTAATCCCCCTGCCGTATTCGCGTGGACAGCTTCAGCCTCTGTCTCTACCCGGGGAAAGAGCGATTGGCCACGTTTGATCTGACCTCCCGCCGGTAATCCACCCCAATGTTCTAAACTCGCCCAGGTTTGCTGCTCTGGCTGATTGACCAACCCCAGTTGTGGCCAAACCCGGGTGGGTAGTACCGGCATAAACGGTGAGCAAAGAATGGTCACCCAGCGTATTCCCTCCGCCAGTTGGTACAGGACCGTCCCTAATCGCCCCCGTCGGCTCTCATCTTTAGCCAGCGCCCAGGGAGCAGTTTCATCAATGTATTTGTTCAACCGGCCGATCAGCCGCCAGATGGTGATCAGGGCGTTGCTTAATTCAAATTTCTCGAACAGTTCCTCAACTTCACGCACCGTCTGTTGAGCGAGGGTAATCACCTCCTGGTCCAGGGCTGTTATCGGTCCTGGGGCCGGTACCGTCCCGTCGAAGTAGCGCTCGATCATCGCCAGTGTCCGGCTAACCAGGTTGCCCAGATCGTTGGCCAGGTCAGAATTAATCCGCTGTATCAGAGCATCCTCTGAGTAGTAGCCGTCAGCCCCAAAAGGCAGTTCGCGCAGCAGGTAGTAACGAATGGCGTCTACGCCATATTTGTCGATCAGGACCAGGGGATCAACAACATTGCCCTTGGACTTGGACATTTTCCCGCCTTCCAGCAACAGCCAGCCATGACCAAACACCTTCTTCGGCAGCGGAAGACCAGCCGCCATCAAGATAATCGGCCAGATGATGGTGTGGAAGCGCACAATGTCTTTCCCAACCAGATGTACATCAGCCGGCCAGTAGCGCGCAAACTTTTCCGGGTCGGTGCCATAGCCAATGGCGGAGATGTAATTGGTCAGGGCATCAGACCATACATAAATGACATGGCCTTCAGCAAACGGGACCGGCACTCCCCACTTGAAAGTTGTGCGAGAAACACACAGATCTTCCAGCCCGCTCTTGATAAAATTGATCATTTCGTTACGTCGGGTAACAGGTTGAATAAAATCAGGGTTTTCCTCAATGTATCTGAGTAAGCGGTCCTGATACTTGGACAGCCTGAAGAAATAACTCTCCTCATGGAGTAGTTCTACCGGTCGCCCGCAGTCAGGGCAAACCCCGCCTTCAGCCTGCCGTTCCGTCCAGAAAGTCTCACAGGGAGTGCAGTACCAACCAGCGTATTGAGATTTATAAATATCACCCTGTTCATAGATCTTTTGAAAAATTTCCTGCACTACCCGTTTGTGACGCTCCTCAGTCGTCCGAATGAAATCATCATTAGATATGTAGAGCTGTTGCCATAAGTGTTGAAAATTAGCCACGATCCGGTCAACATAGGTCAGGGGAGCAAGCCCCTCGGATTGAGCTTTTCGCTCAATCTTCTGCCCGTGCTCATCTGAACCCGTCAAAAAAAAGACATCATACCCCCTCATCCGCTTATAGCGAGCCATCGTGTCAGCAGCTACGGTCGTATAAGCGTGCCCGATGTGCAGGTTATCACTGGGGTAGTAGATAGGGGTAGTAATGTAGAAAGTTTTCCGGGACATCCAGCAACATCCTCTCCTTCTTCACGAAATAAAACATAAAAACCTCTCATCCCGGTCAGGGACGAGAGGACTTCTTCACCTTCGTGGTACCACCCTAATTTGCTCCTCCCTCGCAGCAGGAGCCTCCATGAGTCCGAAAAATGTAAACAGCAACTTCTCGGACTCGGCGGAATAACGGCGGCCTTAATTACGCCGGTACTACCTACTGGCCGGGTCAATTCAGTCAACTGATTTCCCCCGGAGGTTCAGTAGTACAGTTCAAGGACCATCTTCAACTGCTCGTCGGGGCGGGCTTTCACCTCCTCCCGCTCTCTGTTCCCGCGTTTTCGCAGTCTACTCTTCCTGTCATCACTTTTCTCTTCATTGATTTGAGTTTAAGTATAGTTGGCACCAACGAAATTGTCAAGATTTCCACCCGCCGTCCCCTGCCGTTAAAATAAAAATTTATTTATTAGGGGGTTGACTTTTTCTGGAATCCCTGGTATCATTTAGACAAGAAGAATTCTGTCGAAACCTGTTGAAAGGGGCGAGAATCGGTGAAATCAACTGGCATCGTAAGAAAAGTAGACGAACTAGGCAGAGTAGTAATTCCCATTGAATTACGGCGCACTCTGGGGATCGACGAGAAAGACGCTCTCGAAATCTACGTCGACCACGAGAAGATCATTCTCAAGAAATACGAGCCGGCCTGTGTTTTCTGCGGCAATGCCGATGATGTACAGAATTTCAAAGGGAAAAACGTCTGCCGAGAATGCGCCAGTGCCATGGCCCAACAAGCTGTTTAGCCGTTCTCTTGCGGTGAATACATAGAAATAAGTTTGATTAAGTTGAGAATTCTTTACAAGGAGACCCCAGTATGGTGTCTCTTTTTTTTCACCACCCTAAGCCCCTTTGAACTCCTGACGAATCGCCGCGTACAACTCAGGATCCGCGAGTACATCAATCGCCGTCATGGCCATGGCCTGAGCCATGACCAGCATCCCGGCGTGAGCCTGATCACTCACCGCTAACTCTGCAAACTTGTGGGTATGCATGGCGACGCCTTCAGGCGCGATCGCAAAATAAGGGTGAATCGTCGGTACCACATGGCTGACGTTGCCCATATCCGTCGCCCCCAGCCCGCTTTCTTCTGACGTTGGCGAAATTCCCAGGGCCTGCAAATTCGCCTCGAAGACGCCAGCCAGGGTAGTGTTGAGGCGCAGTTCATCATAACAACCCAGGCCGAGAAAACTAACCTCCGCTCCGGTGGCCAAGGCTGCCCCTTGCGCGCACTTCTCCACCTTGTCTACAACTTCATTCAGGTAATCTCGCTTGGCCGAACGAATGCTGAAGCGAGCCGCCGCCACCTCCGGTAAGATGTTGAGTGCCAATCCACCCTCAGAAATAATTCCCTGAATCCGCACATCGTCCTTCAAGGTTTGCCGCAGTGAATTAATATTGTTAAACGTTAAGATCACGGCCTCCAGAGCGTTAATTCCGTCATGCGGGGCCCGGGCGGAATGAACAGGTCGTCCCTGGAAACGGACCTCCAGAACATAACCGGCCAGGGAATTTGTCCGCACCACAGTCCGGTCAGCGGGATGCGCCAGCATTGCCACATCAATACCTTGAAAAAACCCCCGATTGACCATGATGGCCTTACCGCCGCCGCCCTCTTCCCCGGGAGCGCCGACTACAGAGATTTTACCCGGTAAGCGGGGCATGACTTTACGTAGAGCCAGGGCCGCCCCCACGCTTGCCGCAGCAATCAAGTTATGGCCACAACCATGACCCAAGGCAGGGAGTGCGTCGTATTCAGCAACGAAAGCAATAGTTGGTCCTGCCTCCCGGCCCGCTAGCACAGCCCAGAACGCGGTGTCAAGTTCGGCAATCCCTTTTTCCACCTTAAAACCTGATTTCTTTAACTCGGTACAGAGCAGTTTCTGGGCAAAGTATTCCTGAAACCTGGTTTCCGGGTGGGCATGGATGGCCTGGCTGATTCGGATCAACCGGTCACGCTGTCGTTTAACCTCACCCTGTACCATTTCCTTCAACAGGCTGATGTTCATTCATCCAGTTCTCCCTCTGCTTGCAGCACCGCGCGATAGACTTCTCTTTTCGGCCGGCCGAGCAACCTAGCCGCCTCCTTGATAGCTTCTTTTCGCGTCAACCCCTGTGCCTCCAAAGCAGCTACCTGTTGGCCGGGATCGGTGGGAAGTGCGGCTGGAGCAGCCGCCGTTGCAAACCCCTGGATTACCAGGGTTATTTCTCCCCGCGGGGGATTGACGGAAAAGTACTGGAGCAGCTCAGAAGTGGTACCACGTTGCACTCCTTCAAACTTCTTAGTCAGTTCCCTAACTACCGCCAGCCGTCTTTCGCCCCAGTTCTCACGGATGGCTTCCAGCAGTGACACCAACCGGTGTGGCGCTTCAAAGAGCACAATGGTCCGCGGCTCTTCTTTCAACACCTCCAGGCGGCGTTGGCGCTCCATTTTTCGGCGCGGTAAAAACCCCTCAAAAACAAACCGATCAGTAGGTAGCCCTGATACAACCAGAGCAGCTAAAATCGCTGACGGGCCCGGTACCGGCACAACGGTAATGCCCGCTTCAATTGCCCCAACAACCAGTTCATATCCCGGGTCAGAGATGCCGGGCATCCCCGCGTCCGAAACCAGAGCAATACTGGTGCCTTCCTGTAATTTCCGCAATAAGTATGCCCCTTTTTCTACCTTGTTATGCTCAAAGTAGCTGGTCAAGGGGGTATGGATCTGGTAGTGAGACAAGAGCTTGCGTGTGTGCCGGGTATCTTCCGCCGCGATCAAATCAACCTCCCTCAAAACACGTAAAACCCGGTAGGTGATGTCCTCCAGGTTTCCGATTGGAGTTGCGCACAAATACAAGATTCCTGAACCGATTGCTTCACTCGGGTTCACCCTGGTTGAACCCCCTCTGCTCACCGTAGTAAATTTGCTGGATCTCCCTCGTATACCCACCCCCCGCCTCGTACACCACCAGCGGAGGTAAGACTTTTAATTCGGATTTTCCACCCTTTGCTCCCTCGATCAACACCAGATTGGGCGCACGGTGAACCTGCGGATACACCAACCGGAGACGTCTGGCTGTTAAGCCGTACCGGCTAAACAACTCAAAAATCTCAGCCAGGCGTTGCGGTCGCTGGATCAAGGCCAGCCGTCCACCTGGCTTGAGGACAAGGGCACCAATACGAACAACATCCTCCAGGCAGCAGGCCAGCTCATGACGTGCCAAAGCTATCGCCGGGTTAGGATTAATTTTTCCTGTCCCCACTTTTTGAAAGGGCGGGTTGCAGACGACCAGATCAAAGACCGCCAACCCATAGCGGTTGTCGGCCTCTCGCAAGTCACCTTGATCAATCTGGATCAGGTGCGCTAACCCATTCAGCTGGACGCTGCGGCGGGCCAGCTCAACCATTGCCGGTTGAATTTCTAGACCATGAATTTGCAGCCGGCTGGCACGAGTGGTTAGTAGCAGGGGAATAACCCCATTGCCTGTCCCCAGGTCCAGGACCCGGTTCCCGGCCTGCAAAGAAACAAAGTGGGCTAACAGCACAGCATCGAGAGAAAAACGGAAACCGCTCCGGCTTTGAATGATCTTCAGATTATTGATAATCAAATCATCAATTGTCTCCTGGTCTTTATCCGTGGTATTCATTAGACATCCCTGATCTCAGTATGGCTAAGATCTGTCGCGCTGCAGAAAACTCAAACAAAAAAGACAATCACCGTTCCGCTGCTGGGCAAAATGAAGATGGCAGATGTGGAAACCTTCCGCGTACAGCCGCTCCAGGTTCTCGTACCCAGCCCGCCCGATTTGCTTAGCGTTGTCATTCACCTTCTGGCGCTCAACTTCACCGTATGCACAGAGCTCGGCCTGCAGCTTCGCGTTCTCTTCTTCCAGAGCACAAACATACATCTTAAGTTGGCGAACTTCTTCCAGGATAGTGATCAGTTTTTCTTCCAGCTCAATCAAATGTTGCGTGACCTTCATCGGTTACCCCTTCCTGCTGGCAACAACCGTTCCGGTAGCAGCTACCCGGACCGGCCGGTTCTTTCATGCTTTCTTTCACACTATCATAAGAATCAGTTTCATACTTCAAACAGCACATTAAACGTCCACAGATACCCGAGATCTTGGTCGGGTTCAAAGACAGATTCTGGTCTTTAGCCATCCGGATCGAGACCGGCTCAAAATCACCCAAAAATGCTGCACAGCACAGCACCCGACCACAGCTTCCAATGCCCCCTAGCATCTTAGCCTCATCCCGGACCCCGATCTGGCGCAATTCAATCCGTGTCCGAAAGATCGAAGCCAAGTTTTTCACCAGTTCTCGAAAATCAACCCGCCCTTCAGCGGTAAAGTAGAAAATGATTTTACTGTTGTCAAAGGTATACTCCACATCGATCAGCTTCATCGGCAATTCATGTTCGGCGATCTTTTTCAAGCAAATTTGAAAGCCTTCTTTTTCTTTTCGCCGGTTTTCTTCAACGTGTTTTTCATCTTCCGGAGTAGCAACACGTATTACTTTTTTCAAGGGGGAAACAATTTCCTCCTCAGGTACATGGCGAGGGCCAATTACCACTTCACCAAACTCAATCCCCCGGGCAGTTTCGACAATGACTTTACTGCCTACGGATAAGGAAAAATTTCCGGGGTCAAAGTAGTAAATTTTCCCCGCTTTTTTAAAACGAATCCCCACAACTTCGATCATGATATAAATTTCCTCCCAGGATAATCTGATGTAGTTCAATAAACAGACTCTCTAGAGTTAAACGAACATTGGCGTTCTGCTGCAGGTAACGCCTGGCTTCATGCAAAGCCTGCAAAACCTGCACGAGCTGGTTCGAGTTCAGCGAAACTTTCATTATCTCCTCAACTTTATCGGTATTAACCAGCAGAGTCCGGTCATGCGTTTCCTGCCACAGCAAGGCATCGCGGCACCACAAGATCATGGTCTCCAGGAGCCAGCCCAACCGCTCCCTCTCCCGTTCCAGTTGATCTACCCGCTGAAATATGGTCGGAGTCGGCTGTGTCTGCAAAGTAGCCAGAAACCCAATGGCCTCCTCCCGCCACTGCAACAGTTCGCCAGATTCAGCCGCCGCTAGGGCAGTCGTCATATTGCCCCCAGCCAATGCAGCCACAAAACTCGCTCGTTCCGCCGGCAACCAGTGCCTGGTAATCAGCAGTTCCCTGATCACCGACGCGGACAAATGGGTAAAAGAAATCTTCTGACAGCGGGATAAGACCGTTGGGAGCAAGCCAAAAGTATGTTTGGTGATTAGGATTAACACCGTATTGGCTGGCGGCTCCTCCAGAACCTTTAAGAGGCTGTTGGCTGCCGGTAGAGTCAGCTTATCCGCCTCCAGGAATACAAACACCTTCCATCCTGCATCAAGCTGGCGGTACTGAGCCGATTGCTGAACAGCCCTGATTTGTTGGATTCTCAGGGTACTGCCCTCAGGCTCGATCAAATGCAGATTGGGGTGGTTGCCATGAGCCAGCTTCAAACAGGACGCACACCGCCCACACCCATCACCATTCTCTCTGGTCAGACAGTTCAAGGCTTGGGCAAAAGCCAACGCTGTTGTCCGCTTGCCTACCCCGTCCGGTCCGACAAAAAGGTAGCCGTGACTGATGCGATTCTGACGCAGCGCGTTCTGCAATTGATTGACAGCAATATCTTGTCCCAGTATCTCTCGGAGCAACATGTTATAAACTCCCTATCTTGATCTTGATATAATACTCCTTTCACGAAATCCCTTGCCATCTCTCTAGCCATGCTGCAGCCAGCGCGTTACATCATTCCCAGTTCACGAATATAAATCCACCAGCAGGCCACGAATATCCCATAATTTCTTCAGGAGGTCCAACTCATTCTTATGCTGAGAAAGGAACATCTCGGCCAGTTCTTCCAACTCCTTATTTACCCTAGCAACCACCATCAGAACCCGATGGTTTCCTCGTCGGTCCCAGCCATTTTCCTCCCTGACCTGATACGTTCGGTGGTTCGCCTCCTTCAGGAACCGGGCCACTGCTTCTTTATATTCACGCAAGGTCTGCACCGTCCATTGTTTTTTCAGCCTCTCCGCCCTGACATCAACCTCAACTAGCAGCCGCTCCAGATCCTGACGCCAGTAACGGTCTTCGACACGGCTGATTTCAACCGCGAACGAAGGTCCGGTTTCTCCTGCGCCGCTCGCTTCGCGCGCAACCGTACCTTGTCGTTCAATATTGTTGGGCAGTCGATCCGCGATTCTCACATCTGCCACTCCTTAAAGTCTAAAATGAGAAGAGTTCGTCCACCGTGGCCTTGATTTCCGCCCACACCGCCTCTCGTGGCTGGGCAGCAGCGATCACCTTAATCCGGTTCGGGTTCTGGCGAGCCAGGGTCAGAAAACTGTTACGCACCCGCTGGTAAAACTCCAGGCTTTCCTGTTCAAGCCTGTCGTTGTAAGGCCCGCCATTTCTTATCCGTCCTTGACGGATTCGGTTCTGTCCCTCGGCCGGGTCAAGATCAAGCAGGAGAGTCAAATCTGGCTCCAGGCCCCCAGTGGCTAAATTGATCACTGGTCCCAAAGATTTCTGGTCAAGCCCCCGGCCAGCTCCTTGATAGGCCAGGGTGGAATCAATAAAGCGATCACAAATTACCACCTGGCCCGCCGCCAGGGCCGGCTTGATCACCTCGGCGACAAGCTGAGCTCTGGCCGCCGCGTAAAGCAAAACCTCGGCTTGAACACTCATGTTCCGGTGGGCAGGATCAAGTAAAATGGCACGGATTCGTTCCGAGATGGCTGTTCCACCTGGCTCTCGGGTCGTAACCACCGCCAACCCCCGATTGATCAGGTATTCCCCCAATAACTGCGCCTGGGTGGTTTTTCCCGCCCCATCAATTCCCTCGATAGTAATTAATCGGCCTGACACTTTTTTTAGCTATCCCTTCGCTATATTCTATCAACTACCTGGATAGTCTCCAACGATGGGTCGGCTGGCCCCTGCCACCGTACCCCCATCATCTGGAGGGCTTGAATCAATTCCACGGTCTCACTGGTTATCCGTTCCCCGGGACAGACCAGCGGAATCCCAGGCGGGTAAGGAGCTACGGTTTCCGCCGCCACCTCGCCGACCGCCTGCGCCAGCTTCAATACCCGTGCCGGAGCAAAAAAGGCTTCGCGGGGAGTCAGTTCCACTACCGGCACCTGTTTCCCGACAGCCAATAAATCGCTTATGGGTACAAAGTTCTCCCTTCTGATTTCAGACTGACAGTGTTCTACCAGTTTCTTTAAAGCGGCACAAAGCTCCGCGATTGTTTCCCGGTCATCTCCAATGGTGACCATCGCCAGAACGTAAGCAGGGGCAGCCATCTCCACCTGAACCCGATAGTCGCGCCGCAGCATTGCGGCAACCTGCTGGCCTGTTAGCCCAAGGCCCCGGACACTGATCACCAGCTTGGTCGGGTCGTAATCACTGACCCCGGGATAATCCAGAAGTTCCGGCCCCAGACAGTGCAGGCCGGGAAGGGAGTTAATCATCCCCCGGGCCTCTTCGGCCAAACTGATTGTCCGCTCCAGCAGAGTTGTTCCTTCGGCTGCCATTTGCCATCGCATAGCGTCCAGGGAAGCCATTAACAAAAACGACGGACTGGTGCTCTGCAAAATCTGCAAACTTTTCTGCACTTGCCGGGCCGAAACCCGTTCCCCCCGCTGGTGCAGCAAAGCCGTCTGGGTAACTGAACTCAGAAGCTTATGCGTACTCTGGGTGCTTAAATCAGCCCCGGCGGCTAGACTCGCCACCGGCAAACGGTGGTGAAACGCGAAGTGGGGACCGTGGGCTTCGTCAACTACCACCGGCAGATTACGATTGTGAGCCAGTTTAACCAGACTGCTAATATCCGAAGTCAGCCCCTCAAACGTTGGGTGAATTAAAAACAATCCCTTTGCCTGGGGGTTAGCCGCGAGAGTAGCGGCCACTGCTCCCAGAGTAATCCCGAGCGGAAAACCTTCTTCCGGGTGAACTTCCACTGGTAAATAAACCGGTTTAGCCCCCGCCAGGATCATACCACTCAGGACAGACCGGTGCGCATGGCGCGGTACTAACAATTGATCCCCGGGGTTTGTTATACCCAGGATCATCGCTTCAATACCAACCGTCGAGCCATTAACCAAAAAGAAAGTCTGATCGGCACCAAAGCTCTGCGCTGCTAAAGATTGCGCCTCCTTGAGTGGACCAACTGGACAGTGCAGGTCATCCAGCCCTGGTACCTCCGTTAAATCAAATTGAGCCAGCTGTTCGCCAAAGATCTTTTTTAACGGCACCGGCCAGCCGCGTCCCTGTTTGTGCCCGGGCATGTGAAAAGGAATAACCCGCTCCGTGCAATAAGCCTCTAGTGCCTCCACTAAGGGGAGCCGACTCTGATCCAATTTAGTCACAACATAACACTCCGCCGTATACCCTACAAAGTTAAAGTTTATGATGGTTGTTGTTATTTTATCATATCTCGCTGGAAAGCACCAGCTTAAGCGTTTTTCATCACAATTAAACCTTTTAGCAAACAATAAAAAACACCGCCTGCACGCGGTGTTAATTCCACAACTTCTTCAATTGTTCCTTCACCTGTTCATATCGGGGATGCTCCAGAGTCAAACCAGCGATGTCCGCCTCGCACCGGGTACACAAAAATTTTTGCAGAATTAGAAAACCCCCGCGAATCCCTTGGGCTGGCGTCCGGTTGCACACGATACAGATCGGCAACAAGTTGGATGCTGCTGCCGGCTTAACAGGGAGCCCATCAGCATCATCCAGTTGATGGGTTGCCGGTAGATGATTGCTTGGCATCGATGTATGGCTCTGATTATTTGGCTCATGCTGGTCTGTTGAATGGTCGATCTTTTTGTTCATTGGTCTCACCTACCTTTACGGTGAACATTTCTGATCCTAGTATTAACCAGACCAGCCCGAAGTAGTCACCGGGCTAGCACATAATACATTATATGATCACAAAGTTCAAAAAGCCACCCCCTGAGGGATGGCTTCTACCAACTAATATTCATCCGGCAATTTCTTGAGCTCCGCCAGAGTGAAAACTGGCCCGTCGAGACAGATAAAGCAGCTGCCAATATTGCACCGGCCGCATTTGCCAATACCGCACTTCATCCGCATTTCCAAGGTAGTGATCACCTGATCATCCTTGTATCCCATGCGCTCCAGGGCCTTCAACACAAATTTGATCATGATCGGCGGTCCGCAGGTCACGGCGATCCGGCCCTGCGGTGCGGGTTGAATCTGGTCCAGGTAATCGGGAACAAAACCCACGTTCCCCTTCCACCGTTCATCACCCCGGTCAACCGTGACGTAAACCTCCATGTCTTTCACGGCCGGCCAGTTCTTAAACAGGTCGTCCTTAAAGACCAGGTCTTCGGGCGAGCGCGCCCCGTAGATCACCTGCAGTTTACCGTAGTCTTCCCGGTGTTCGATGCAGTAGTTGATCATTGAACGCAGGGGTGCCAAGCCAATCCCCCCGCCGATAAAGACGATGTCTTTCCCTTTGCAGGCCTCAACCGGAAAACCGTTGCCGTACGGGCCACGGATCCCGATCTCCTGCCCGACTTCAATTTCGTGCAGGGCGTCAGTTAAAAGACCAACCTTCTTGATCGCGAATTCCAGGTGGTCTTCTTCCTGCCAGGTTACGGAAAACATGGCTTCACCCACAGGAAGTAAAGATACCATGGCCAGTTGGCCCGGCATCACGTCAAACGGCTTGCCCTGGTCAGTCGTTACGTGAAAGGTTTTCACATCAGGCGTCTCGGTGATGATCTTGGTTACCCTCGCCACCTGTGGCACCAGGGGGTTGCCTTCATGGCTACACATTGACGGCCACCTCCCTTACGGTGTTGATGATGCTAACAATATCGATCCCCATTGGGCACTGCCTCAGGCAGCGGCCGCACCCGGTGCACTGGTACATCCCGTACCGCTCCGGGAAATAGCGCAGTTTGTGCGAAAACCGCTGACGGACGCGTTCCACCTTGGTCGGTCGGGGGTTGTGGCCACCCGCCATCTGGGTGTATTCGGGAAACATGCAGGAATCCCAGCACCGAAACTTATACCCGCGTTCTCCCACCACCTTGCCCTGGATGTCAAAGCAGTGGCAGGTCGGGCATAGATACGTGCAGATGCCGCAGTTCAGACACTTGCTGGCGATCTCCGCCCAGATCGGGTGATTAAACATCTGCTGCAGCTTTTCCGTCACCCCGGTCAAATCTACCTCGGTGGTGAATTGGCCCGCCCGGGGCTTCGGGGCGTCGGTGTCGTCAAGCAAGTCCGCCACGCTGTCCAGCCAGCTTTGGGCAGCTGGATTCTTGACCGCAAATCCGAATGAGCCACCCAGGTCGTAGACCACCACATCTGCTCCTTCGGCTTCGATGGGGTTTACTCCCAGGGAAGTGCAGAAACAGGTCGGGAGCGGTTGTCGGCACCCGAGGGAGAATGTCACCAGGGTCTTTCTTTTATCGGCGTAGAATTTGTCGACAAAGCCCTTGGTCAAAAACACCTGGTCAAGTTCACTGATGGCCTTCAGGTCACAGGGCCGGACCCCAAACAACAGACGCGGGCGCTCATCAGCTTTGATTTCTTCCACCGCCACCTGCCCCTTTTGTTCGTTAAAGGCGTACATTTTTTCCGTCTGGGGAAATAAAACGTTCTTTGGCGGTAACAAGGTGTTGTGGCTAAATTCTAGTTCGCTGTCCGGCGTCCAGGGAGCAAACTGGGTCACCCTTTCTTTTTTCACCGGGGTATAGACGATTGCCTGACTGGCCCAGCGCTCTAAGACTTTAGATAGCCGGTCTTTGCTGATTGATTTCATGTTCATCCACCTCCTCCCGAATGTTCCTACATAAACTCTTCGGGGTCACTGGTCTTGAAGAATCCGAAAGGAGGTTTTGCCTCCAAGCTAACCCCGGCGTCATACGGTCCGAACAGTTCGTTGATGTCTTTGATGATTTTTTCGTTTAGGAGCATCAGGGGTATGCCGACTGGGCAGACCCGCTCGCATTCGCCACACTCCACACACCGTCCCGCGACGTGCAAGGCCCGGATCAGGTGATACATCTGGTTCTCAGCAAGACTGGTCTCCCGCCCCACCCACTGCGGCCGGGTTTGTTCGAAGATGCACTCCCGGCAGCTGCAGCAGACGCAGACGTTCCGGCAGGCGTAGCAGCGGAGGCACTTTTCGAATTGCTTGGCCCAGAAGTCATAGCGTTCATCCGGGGTCATGTTTTCCAGTTCAGTGACGGCTTTAAAGCGGTCCGCCGCTGGTCGGCTGGCGACCGGTTCGCCCAGGAGTGCGTCGTAGATGACCGGGTTGGGATAGGCGCAGGTCTGGCATTTGGGAGCCAGTGGAACTTGCGCCGCTTCGGTGTATTTGCCGCTCCCCGCTTCTTGCGGGTCTTTCTTTCCGCCGCAGGGAACCCCGATGACATACAGGCGTTCCCGCGGGAACTGGTTGTCCTGGAGCAGGCGGTTGACGGCCCGGGAGTCGCATCCTTTGACAAAGATACCGATCTTTTCGTCGCTGTCCCGGTAGTCAAGCAGGAAGTTGGCCAGGTTCTGGATCCCGAATTCGTCCCAGACGAGTTTGCCTACTTCTTCTATCTTGCGGACAGCCACGGGGGATGATTGAAACCAGAACGCTCCTTTTTCCCAACCCAGGATAACTTGCACTTCATTTTTTCCCAGGAGTTCTCTGGCGATTTGCTGCATTTTGCTGGTTATTTCATTCATTTTGATCCCTCAACTTCCTGTTTGGCCCCAGGGCCCTGATTTCTTCGGTCAAGTCGGTGATGACCTGAGCAAATTTCTGGCCTTCTGAGCCGGAGATCCATTTGGCCTGGAATCGCTTCGGGTCAATCCCGATGTATTCCAGAAATCGTTTCATGATCAGGTACCGGCGCCGGGTGAAGTAATTGCCACTACCATAGTGGCAGTCTCCCGGGTGTCAGCCGGAGACCAGGACGCCGTCGACTCCCCGCTGAAAGGCCCGCAGGACAAACTGGGGGTTGATCCGCCCTGAGCAGGGGACGCGCACGATGCGGACGCTGGGCGGATACTGCAGTCGGTTTAGGCCCGCCAGGTCTGCTCCCGCGTAGGAGCACCAGTTGCAACAAAAGGCCAAAATCTTCGGTTCCCAGGTCTGGTTGGCGCTTTGTTCTATAGACACAGGGCATCCACCTCCGCCAGGATTTGTTCGTTGGTAAAGCCTTTGAGGTCAATGGCTGCCGCGCGGCAGGCCACGGTGCAGGCGCCGCAGCCCTGACAGAGTCCACTGTTGACTGTCGCCACTTTGCGGCTGATCGTTTTACCGTGCGCCCGCTCCTGGATAACTTTGAGTTCGATGGCTTTGTACGGGCAGATCGGGACACATTCGCCGCAGCCTGCGCAGATCCGTTCGTTGACGCTCGAGATCATTGGGTCGGTGGTCATTTCTGTTTTGGCAAACAGGCCGCAGACTTTGACGGCTGCCGCGCTCGCCTGGGCTACTGTATCCGGGATGTCTTTGGGTCCCTGACAGGCCCCGGCGAGGTAGACCCCGGCGGTGAAGGTTTCTACCGGCTGGAGTTTGGGGTGAGCTTCCTGGTAGAAGCCGTCTTTGTCCAGGGAGAAACCGATCATTTGGGCAACTTTGTCTGAACCGGCACTGGGCACCATGGCAGTGGCCAGGACAACCAGGTCGGCGGCGATTTCGACGGGTTTGCCGATCAGGGTGTCTTCCCCCCGGACGATCAGTTTGTCGCCCAGGGGATATATTTTTGATACCCGGCCCCGGATGTATTGCGCGCCGCTTTGGACGGAGCGCTGGTAGAATTCTTCGTAGGTCTTACCCGCAGTCCGCACGTCCATGTAGAAGACGTAGGCCTGGCCATCATGGACTTTTTCCATGACCTGCATGGCGTGTTTGGCGGTGTACATGCAGCAGGCTCTGGAGCAGTAGCTTTTGCCTTTGCTGTCGTCCCGCGAGCCGACGCATTTGATGAAGACGACGTTTTGTGGTTCTTTGCCGTCTGAAGGCCGTTTGAGCTTGCCCCCGGTCGGGCCAGAGGCGTTGACCATCCGTTCAAAGTGCAGGCTGGTGATGACATCCGGGTATTTGCCATAGCCGTATTCGCCGTAAGCTTCTTCCCACGGGAAAAGGTCAAAGCCGGTGGCCATGATGATGGCCCCAAAGTTTTCTTCGATCAGTTCGTCTTTGTCGTTGAAGTTGATCGCTCCAGCCGGACAGATTTTTTCACAGATGCCGCATTTGCCAGTTTTCAGTTTCCGGCAGTTGGCCCCGTCGATGACGGGCTTGTTCGGAACCGCCTGCGGGAAGGGTTTGTAGATGGCCGGCCGTTTGCCTAAGCCCAGGTCGAATTCGCTGGGCACTTTGGTCGGACATTTGGTTTCACACAGGCCGCAGCCGGTGCATTTGTTGTGGTCGACGTAGCTGGCTTTCTTTCTGATGACGGCTTTGAAGTTGCCGATATACCCTGAGACCTCTTCCACTTCGGCATAGGTGTAGATTTTGATGTTCGGGTGCTGCGCCGCAGCAACCATTTTCGGGGTGCTGATTCAGGCCGAGCAGTCGAGGGTAGGGAAGGTTTTGTCCAGCTGGGCCATCTTCCCGCCGATGGTCGGCTGTCGTTCAACCAGCACGACCTCATGTCCCGCTTCGGCGATGTCCAGGGCTGCTTGCATGCCGGCAATCCCGCCCCCGATGACCAGGGCTCGTTTGGTGATCGGGATTTTGGAGTCGGTGAGTGGGACGTTCCGGATGACTTTGGCGACGGCCATTTTGATGAGGTCGACCGCCTTAGCAGTGGCCTGTTCTTTGTTTGTCGCGTGGACCCAGGAGACTTGTTCCCGGATGTTGGCCATTTCTAAGAGGTAGATGTTCAGTCCGACGCTCTGGAGGGTTTTCCGAAAGGTCGGTTCGTGCATCCGCGGGGAGCACGAGGCGACAACGACCCGGTCCAGGTTGTGTTCGGTGATGGCTTTTTTGATGACTTCTTGTCCCGGTTCGGAACACATGTATTTGTAGTCGGTGACGTAAGCGACGTTGGGTTGTTCTTTGATTTGTTCGACGACTTTGGCTATGTCGACCGCCGCGGCGATGTTAGTACCGCAGTGGCAGACAAATACTCCTACTCGTTTCATGCTTCTCCCTCCCCTCCCTGGGGTTTGCTGTCGGCTTTGGCGCTTTTGGCGGCTTCTTTGGCTGCTTGTTGTTCGCTGAGCCGTTGTTCGGTGATGTTCATGATGGCGGTGGCTTCGACAAAGTGTCTGGACAGCCCAATGGTGGCTGGTTGTTCGCCAAAGGCCCAGGCCATTAGTTCGGTGAAGTAGAAGACGGGGATGTTGAAGTTTTGGCCATAGCGTCTGGCGACTTCGCTTTGCCGCATGTCGAGGTTGATGAAGCACAGTGGACAGGCGGCTACGATGGCTTCTGCCCCGAATTCTTTGACCACGCGCAAGATGTCGTGGATGAGTTTGAGACCGATTTCCGGTTTGGTCTGGCCCAGGCCAGCCCCGCAGCATTCGGTTTTGTACGGCCAGTTGAGCGGAGTGGCGCCAAGGGTGGTCATGAGACGGTCCATGCTCTGCGGGTTTTCCGGGTCGTCAAAGCCGGTGACCTGCGGCGGTCTGACAAGATAGCAGCCGTAGTAGCAGGCGACTTTGAGGCCGGCCAGGGGCCGTTTGACCTGTTTGGCGACGTTCTCCAGACCGATCTGCCGGGTGAAGATGTCAAGCAGGGCGTAGGCGCTCGCTTTCCCCTGGTAGTCCATTTCGATGATCTCGGTGATTTTGGCCCGCGTGGTTTCGCTTTTCTTCAGGGCCGCTTCCGCCGTTTTCATCCGGTTGAAGCAGGCAGCACAGGGTACGGCCACATCAAGTTCTGCCTGTTCGGCCTGGGCCAGGGTACGGGCCGGCAGGGCCATGGCCAGCAGGTGGTCGGTGGTGTGCGCCGAGGTCGCCCCGCAGCAGTTCCAGTCTGGAATTTCCCACAGGTCGACGCCGAGGTGTTTGGCTACGGCCCGGGTTGATAGGTCGTATTCGATCCCGGTTGAGCTTAAGGAACAGCCCGGGTAATAGGCGTATTTCAATGTTGGTCACCTCCCTGAGCGCGCACGCGGTCAAAGATCCGCTTGATGGCGGTTTGCCCTTTGATTTTGTGCGGGAACAAGCTGACCTTCCCCCGTTTCATCATTGCTGGTCCCATCCCCGCGTCTTTGAAGGGTTGGCCTGTTTTCAGGTTAAAGTTAAGGATAAGACCAAATTCGTGCACCCGTCCGTTCTTTTCGACGGAGTCTAAAAAGGCGTCGTCGAAGATTTTGATATTCTTTTCCGGCGTGATGCCGCTTTTCCTGGCCTCAATCCGCATGGCCTCCATAAGCCGGGCCGGTTCTACGCCCCGCGGGCAGCGGGTAGAACAGGTGGCACACTGGGCACAAATCCAAATGCTGTGCGCTTTTAAGGCTTCGTCTTTTAATCCCAGCTGCAGGAGTCGGATGATCTGCCGGGGGCTATAGTCCATGGCAAAGGCTACCGGACAGCCAGCCGAGCATTTCCCGCATTGGTAGCAAGCCTTAATGTTACTTTCGCTCTGGGCCTCTATCCTGCTGATAAATTCCCGAGCGCTGCTTAAAGTTGCTGACGACAGCTCGATCTGCTCCATTCTACCATCCCTCGCTTTCTCTGAAAATTTCTTGATTTAAGCGGTTTGCCGGCTACTATCGGAAAAACCGCTCAAAGTATACAAAATCCAAAAAAGGCCAGATTTCACTATGTTTTCGCCGTCTTTCTCAGATTTCCTGCTGCTTGCTTTGTGATTTTGTTCCCAAGACGCAATTTTTTCTGCTTTCATTCAAGTTTCCGCGAAATTCTAAGAGGAAATTGCCGAAAAATACGTTTATGCTAATTGTTGATATTTGCCTCAAAATTAACAATTTGTGTTAACACAAAATATATAGCATCTCCAATCATGAATATTAATATTCTTAATATTAGACTTTTTAGGCCTAAAAAGTCAAGAGAAGATTCCTCCAGTTTAAATAATCAATGCCAGAAACAAAAAAACCCGCAAAGTTTGCGGGTTTTTACTTGGTGCGCCATCAGGGATTCGAACCCCGGACCCTCCGATTAAGAGTCGGATGCTCTACCAGCTAAGCTAATGGCGCATATCGCAACTTTTATTTTATGCCCTAAAGTTCAAAATTGCAACCGTAAATTGATGGTAGTCCGTGTCAAGATTCAGTAGGTGACCCCCACACACTAGCGAATTTCATATTTTAGGCAACAATTGGTAACTTCTTTGTAAGTACACGTAGCACGTACTTGACCCATGGCTCATCTGCTGCTGGGCCATACAGCGCCGGTAAGCTGGCTCGCAGCCAAGCGGCCGGATCTTGACCGGGTAGCCGGCCTTCGGCACGGATGGGCTTGTCCCCAGCAACACGGCGGATCAGTTCGGGTTGTGCCTGCCAGACCTGTCGTGCCACTTCTGACAACTCGCCGTTAGCCCGTGCTGCCAGCAGGCGTGCGAGATGGTCAGCCCCTGTATTACTCCAACGGGCCCCGTGCCGCTTCATCCGACGGGCAACATGGTGGAACACCTGGCCTTCTATCGTGCCAAGACGCTCTGCTACTTTCTTCTGGCAGATCCCTTCCCAGTTCCCTTGCAAGTATCGACGCAGTTTTGTTATTCGCTGGCGTTTAGCTCCTTTGCTCGCTCGCTCAGCGGCCACCAGAGCTTTTTCTACCTCTGCCCAGTTCTCCTCCACAAGAGCAGCACTTACTGCCTTGTACGCCGCCTCATCATGGCCCAAACCCTCCAATAATGCCCGCCGCAAGTGGTAGGGGTCCAACTGGTACGTTGCCCCTGGGAAATACTCACAACCCAGCTTCACCCATGGTGCGCCGTCACCACCTACGCAGCAGTTCTCTACGGCAGAAAGGTCCCACTGCTGCCCAAATTGGGTTACTGCTTGCTCCCAGAATACCCGTGCTTCCGCTACTCCGGTGACTACCCGGCGTCCCTGCAAACTCTGCCTATGCGGCCCCATACTCACCTTCCGTTCATACCCTACGCCAATTTTTATCGCTAATTTCCTTCGTCCCTTACAATTGTTGCGGGCCGCCACCCATACCTCATCTGCTTCTACCCGCAGGCTCTGGCTCTTCCGTCGCGTTTTTGGCACTTCTCCCCGGTCAAAAACCGCCGAGCGTTCTTGCTCTACCTGCTCCGCAAGCCTTTTCCCAGCCTCTTGTGCCTCTTGCCACAGGCTCATCGCTTGTATATCTACTGCACCCAGCGTTACCTGTTTTAACCAGGCAGCTGCCCGGTGGTACGGCATCTCCGCCGCCGCTGTCACCGCTAACTCTGTCGTCCACGGCGACAAGCGTTGCCGTGGCGCCACGCCCAATGCTTCATCCAACAGATACCTGCCTTCTCCTGTCTCTTGATCCCGATAATACCTCCGCTCCAGCGCCACTTCTCCAAATGGCGTCACTATAACCCGGGGTTTTGTATGTACGAGCTTCAGCTGCTTCCTGTTCCTATCTCGCATTAGTTGTTCGTCCAGATAATTGCAAGCTGTCACTAACAACTTCAACGTTATCTTTTGCACCAACCGGTAGATACCTTTCTCTAGTTCTGCAAAATCCTGGTAAGTGGTTATTAATCGATACATTTCTCGTATGACTAGCAGGATAATCTCCACAATGTCGCGAATCATCCACATGAGACCTCACCCTCCTTGGCTATTGTGTTAGGGGTGGTTGCCTGAGGAGACAACCGGTGAGGTCTCTTTTCTATTTCCGCCTCACTTTCTCCTACTGAAATTTTACACGCTCCCCAGGTGTTTTTGCATAGTCTTTCCGCGTTAGGACCAAACTATGATTAATGTTGAGAAAGGGGGTGACGGACATGGTGGGTACGGTCGTCCGTTTTGTGGTGTCAGCTTTAGTCCTAATGTTAGTGGGATGGTTCCTCCCGGGAATCAGGGTCGCGGGATTCTTAGGCGCCTTGATCGCGGCGGTAGTTATTGCCGTTCTGGGTTATGTAGTTGAGCAACTGCTGGGTAAAAATGTCTCCCCGCGGAGCCGAGGCCTGGTTGGTTTTGTGACTGCAGCAGCGGTAATTTACCTAGCGCAGTTTCTTATTCCGAACTTGCTGTCGGTGAGTATTCTGGGCGCTTTGCTGTCTGCGTTTGTCATTGGCTTGATTGACGCTTTTGTTCCAACCGAAATTCGCTAATATGAAGTAATGAATTTATAATCAAGTTCCAACCTCGGTTGGAACTTTTGTTATGTTTCTACATTTCATTTGCATAATTTCCTTGTAATTGGAATATAGATTGGATAGTTATATTCAGGGGGCGACAGCGGTGTGGAAGGTTTGGTTCATCTCACTTCGTCCTTGGTCACGACGGGGTGGGCCTTTTCTAAAAAACTTGGTTTTGTTTCACGTATTCTTGCTCGCGCTGCTGGTTGGCTTAAACTTGGACAAGTTAAGCCTCGAAGATTTTGATCAGACTGTACCGGCTCTGGCCGGCACCTTACAGCCAGATCCTGAACCTGCCTGGTGGCGCCGGGCTTTTTTAGCTGTGAACCTGCCTGGTCACGTTTGGGAAGCAGTGTTAAACAACGGCCTGACCGTGCTAACGGTAGCATCGGAACAGAAGCAGGCTTGGGAAGTCAGTGAACCGGAAGGGTTACTTGGTTCGGCCGTATTCACCTTTACAAATATCAATGTCTTTGACCCCAAGACATACCTGACTGCCCAACTCAGTACTTTGAGTTCGACAGATGAGGAAATTGGTAGGGGGATGGATGTTCCCAGCGGTCCGGCAACCTTACCCAAAGATAACACCCCTCCCGCAACTTTACCACTGGAAAACATCCATGGGGGAACAGCTAAAGGTAACCCCCTGGTTGGCATCTATAACACGCATAATGCGGAAACGTATATCCCCACAGACGGCAAGTCCAAGCTGGAAGGAAAAAACGGGGGTGTGGCTCTCGTCGCTCAGGAACTAGCCAATACCCTGGAGAAAGCATACGGTGTGCCGACAGTTTATACTGATCGCATCCATGACTATCCTGATTTTACGAAGTCTTATGTAAATTCGGCTCAGACAATGAAGTACCTGCTTAAAACTTACCCATCGCTCGAAATTCTGATTGATGTCCACCGGGATGCTATGCCCTCGAATGATAATTCAGAAGCGGTGGAGATTGAGGGGGCAAAGGCGGCGCGGATTTTGTTCATTGTAGGCACCGATGCCCGCTCACCCCACCCAAACTGGCGGCAAAACGACCAGTTCGCTGAAGAACTAGCCAAAAAAACAGAGGAACTTTATCCGGGTCTGCTGAAAGGTGTTCGCCGCAAAGAAGGAACGTATAACCAGACGCTCCATCCCAGAGCGATTCTTGTGGAAATCGGCAATGACCGGAATTCGCTTGAAGAGGCGCTGATTTCCGCTCGCTGTCTAGCCCAGGTTATAAAAGAAGTGCTGAGTGACTTGCCAGCGAAATCGCCTTAAGAATAGGGACGGTAAAAATCGGGTATCCTAATAAGTAGCCCGATTTTTCCTTAAGGAGAAAAAGATATGTTTCAGAGAAGGAGAGAAGTAACACTAGCTACGGCCATAATCCTTGTCTTAGCGGTTATTGGATTAAATACAGCGGCTGGCGGTATTTATAGTCTAACTCTCAACCAGGGGAAAGTTTTTAGCCTGGATTGGTCAAAAGCGAATATTAACATTAGAGCCCTGGGGGCAGATTATGCCTTAGCCAGTCAGTACAGTTTAAGTGACTGGGGTCGAAGATTAAAAGCCTCTTTCTGGCAAGAGAAGGAGGCCGTATTATGTATGTTAAGACAAGTTTACCAGAAGATTTGGCCATTCATTGACCAGCTTGAGGAACGTCTTTGAGATAATTTGACAATATCCCTGTGCCGCCTTGACGACGAAGGAGGCTAACTATGCTTTTTTCGACTCCCTTTGGGGATGTCGATTTATTGTTTCTATGTGTCCAAAATCACCTTTTGCCATACAGTTAAAAATGTTATATTAGGGAGAGAAAACCAGGCCAGGTTGAGAGGAGTAAACGCATGTCGACTGGCAGAAGAGTAGCCAAGGCTGCTGGGTTAATGATGGTGGCCACGGTTCTGTCGAGGATTCTCGGTTACGTGAGGGACGTTGTTATCTATACCAAGTTTGGGCAGGACAGCGTAACTGATGCCTATAATGCCGCATTTTCCATTCCGGATTTTCTTTACATGCTGCTGGTTGGTGGAGCCTTGAGTTCGGCCTTCATCCCTGTATTCTCCAGCTACTTGGCAACTAATCAGGAAGAAGAAGGCTGGCGGGTCGCCAGCATTGTCTTTAATGTTGTCATGCTGCTCATGCTGATCGGTATCATTATAGGTTTGATCTTTACTCCAGCCTTGATGTACCTATTGGTACCTCACCTGCCGCCAGCGGCGCTGACTCTGTCAATCTATCTCACCCGGATCATGTTTTTTCAGGCTTTTTTTATGGGCCTGGGGGGGATCGCCATGGGGCTGCTCAATGCCTTTAACCATTTTACGGCTCCCGCCCTGGGTGGTGTCTTCTACAATCTGGTGATCATTGGGGTCGGTTTGCTTTTAACCCCGCAGTTAGGAATTGCTGCCTTTTCCCTGGGGGTTGTTCTGGGGGCGGTTGTTAATTTCGCGCTGCAACTTCCCCCGCTGCTGAAACTGGGTCTGCGTTATCATTTTAGCTTTGATCTCCATCACCCTGGTGTACAGAAAATGTTTATTCTGATGATACCAGTGTTGATCGGTCTATCAGTAACGCAAGTCAATCTGTTTGTCAACCAGAACCTGGCATCGGCCCTGCCTGAAGGAATGATTTCGGCTTTGCGCACGGCGCAGCGACTGATGCAACTGCCAATCGGGATCTTTGCCATCGCGGTGGCGGTTGCTGTTTTTCCGACCCTAACCGCTCAAGCGGCGCGGCAGGAAATCGCTGAATTCAGGCGGACCTTTTCTCTTGGAGTTAGAACGGTCATTTTTGTGACTTTCCCAGCGGCAGTCGGCTTGATTGTGTTGCGCGTGCCCATTGTTCAACTGCTTTTTGAACAGGGTAATTTCGACCGGTGGGATACCCTGGCCACGGCTGAGGCTTTGCTATATTACTCGCTGGGGATTTTTGCTTACTCGGCGATTCAGGTGTTAAACCGGGTGTTCTATGCCCTGCAGGATACTAGAACCCCAGTAACGGTTGGGGTACTGACGATTGTCCTGAACACCGTTTTAAGCGTGATTCTGGTCAGGTACATGGCTCACGGTGGATTGGCTTTGGCCTATTCTATCGCTGGTGTGTTCAATATGGTGCTTCTACTGGCTCTACTGCGGCCGAAAATCGGCCACATTGGTGGACGGTTGATGCTGCTCTCTTTTGGCCAGACTTTGCTGGCGTCAGCCGCCATGGCGATATTTACTCTGGGAACGGTCCAATACGTCTCCAACGTGGTCGCGTTTAATCCCAAGATCAACCAGCTCCTGATCGTGAGCACTGGGGTTACTGTTGGTGCGGTAGTCTTTGGGGTGGTCGCCCTACTGCTGAGAATGGAAGAGGCAGAAATGGTTTTGAATCTGGTTAAGGGTCGCTTCCGTCGCTCATAGAAAGGGTTGTTTCCCTCAGGGGGTATTGGTATAATAAAATGATCAAGCAGGACGTTAAGGAGGAAGTGGCAAACGTGGGGGTTAGACAACAAGACAGGATCCGCAATTTTTGTATCATTGCCCATATTGATCACGGAAAATCTACTCTGGCCGACCGGATTTTAGAATATACAGGCGCTCTTTCGGAACGTGAAATGGTCGAGCAGGTGCTTGACCAGATGGATATTGAGCGGGAACGCGGCATCACCATCAAACTGCAGGCGGTTCGGCTGCAGTATCGAGCCCAGAACGGCGAGACTTATATCTTGAATCTGATCGATACGCCGGGACACGTTGATTTTACCTACGAGGTTTCTCGAAGTTTGGCTGCCTGTGAGGGGGCTATTCTCGTCGTTGACGCTTCGCAGGGAATTGAGGCACAGACCCTGGCCAATGTCTATCTGGCCCTGGAGAACGACCTGGAGATTATTCCAGTAATTAACAAGATTGACTTGCCCAGCGCAGAACCAGGACGGGTCAAAAAAGAGATCGAAGAAGTAATTGGCCTGGATGCCAGTGAGGCCATTCTAGTCTCGGCGAAAGCTGGGATTGGGATCGAAGAGGTGTTGGAGGCAGTCGTCAAGCGGATCCCTCCGCCAAAAGGGGAGGAAAATCTGCCGTTACGCGCCCTGATTTTTGACTCTCACTTTGATTCTTACAAAGGAGCGATTTCCTACATCCGGGTAGTGGAGGGTGCCATTACTAAAGGAATGAAGATCAAGATGATGTCTACCAACCGTGTGTTTGAGGTGACCGAGGTAGGGGTATTTACCCCAGCTTTAAAGGTTGTCGATCGCCTGATCGCTGGCGAAGTGGGATATGTAGCGGCCAGTATCAAAAACGTCAAGGACACCAGGGTTGGTGACACGATTACGGATGCTGAGAAACCAGCCGGCGAGCCGTTGCCGGGTTATCGGCAGGTGACTTCAATGGTGTTTTGCGGCCTGTATCCAGTGGAGACCAATGATTACGCTGACCTGAGGGACGCGCTGGAAAAACTAAAGCTGAACGATGCCTCGCTGCGTTACGAACCCGAAACTTCAGCGGCTTTGGGATTTGGCTTCCGTTGTGGTTTCCTTGGCCTCTTACACATGGAGATTGTTCAAGAGCGCCTGGAGCGAGAGTATGGGCTGCAGCTTATCACCACCGCGCCCAGCGTGGTCTACCAGATCGTCAAAACATCGGGAGAGGTTTTAATGGTTGACAACCCGGCCGCTTGGCCGCAAGCGGGGGAAATTCAGGCTGTAAAAGAACCTTACGTCAAGGCGACGATCATGGTCCCGAGTGAATATGTCGGGGCAATCATGGAGCTTAGCCAGGAAAAGAGGGGGACTTTCCTGGATATGCAGTATGTTTCGGTCAATCGGGTAATATTGACCTATGAATTGCCCTTAAGTGAGATTATTTACGATTTTTTTGATCAATTAAAGTCGCGGACCAAGGGGTATGCTTCACTGGATTACGAGTTGACGGATTACAAGGAATCCGACCTGGTCAAGCTGGATATTTTGTTAAATGGCGAGCTTGTTGACGCTTTGTCTTTTATTGTTCACCGGGAACGGGCCTATTACCGGGGCCGGGCCCTGGTAGAAAAACTGCGGGGGTTAATCCCCCGGCAGTTATTTGAGGTGCCGATTCAGGCGGCGATTGGTAATAAGGTTATTGCCCGAGAGACTGTCAAGGCCAAGCGCAAAGATGTGCTGGCCAAGTGCTATGGTGGGGACATCACCCGCAAGCGAAAGCTGCTCGAAAAACAAAAAGAGGGTAAGAAGCGCATGAAGCAGGTAGGGAGCGTGGAAGTGCCTCAGGAGGCCTTTATGGCCGTGCTCAGGATTGACAAATAGGGAGATAGACAGGAATGTCCATTGCGCTTTATATTCACATTCCTTTTTGTTTAAGAAAATGCCAGTATTGCGACTTTTACTCAATTCCCGTGGAGAGCCAGGATATTGATGGTTTTATACAGGCTCTTCGGCGGGAACTAGGGCTTTATGCCGCTCAATTACCCGAGGAAAAACGTCGGCTTCAGTCAGTGTACCTTGGCGGAGGGACGCCGACCTGTCTGAGTACACGAAACCTGGCCTGCCTCTTGGATGACTGCCGCCAACGGTTTGATTGGCTGCCAGAAGCGGAGGTTACCATCGAAGCTAACCCGGGTACGCTTGATCAAGCTAAGCTCGAATATCTGCTTGCGGCCGGGGTTAACCGTTTGTCGCTGGGAGTTCAGACCTTTGACGACCGGTTGCTGCGCAACATTGGACGGATTCACTCGGCGGAGCAAGCTATTGAGGCCTATGAAATGGCCAGTCAGGCCGGTTTCGCCAATATTAATCTTGACTTGATGTACGGTCTACCTGGACAAACCCTAGCGGATTGGGAAAGTACTGTTAAACTGGCTCTGGAAATGGCGCCGGCCCATTTATCGGCTTACAGCTTAAAAATTGAGCCGGGTACTCCCTTTGGTGAACGATATGCGCGCGGCGAATTGTGCCTGCCCGATGAAGATGAGGAAGCAGCTATGTACAAAATCATCATCGACCAGGCGGTGAATCATGGTTATGTTCATTACGAAATCTCGAATTTTGCTCGACCAGGTCGAGAAGCCAGGCATAACCTGACCTACTGGTTGAACCAGGAGTATCTGGGAGTCGGCCCAGCAGCCCATTCCTATGTAGGCGGGGTGCGCTGGGCAAATCTTGCCGATCTTGACGCTTATCGGGCAACTCTGGCCAGCGGATTATTGCCTATCGCGGAAAGAGAAACAATCACTCCAGAACTGGAACGTGCCGAGACCATGTTTCTCGGCCTGCGTTTGCTCCGCGGGGTCAGCCGGTCCGAGTGGTGGCAGCGCTTTGGGCTGACGCTGGAAGAGGCTTATCCGACAGTTATTCCCCGCCTGCTTGCGCAGGGGCTTCTCTCTGATCATGGGGACCGTTTAGCCCTCACCCGGCGCGGGTTATTTATCGCGAACGATGTGTTCGCTGCCTTTTTACCTTAGTTAATCTTTCCAGAAAGCCATATCGCCAGCGCAAAGTATGTCATGCCTTGACAAACTCCCTGTTCAGGTGGTAATTTTTTAGGTAGGAAATATTAGCACTCGAGAACTTGGAGTGCTAACAAAAGGGTGGTTAGGGATGAGAATTGATGAAAGGAAGCAAAAGGTCCTGGCCGCCATCATCAAGGATTATGTGGCGACTGCTGAACCCGTAGGTTCTCGGACCATTGCCCGCAAATATAACCTGGGCGTTAGCCCGGCAACAATCCGCAATGAAATGGCTGATCTGGAAGAGATGGGCTTAATCGAACAGCCGCATACTTCAGCGGGACGGATTCCGTCGCACCGTGGTTACCGTTATTACGTGGATTGTCTCATGGAAAGACAGCAGTTGACCGAAGAGGAAGAGAATTATATCCGCCAGGCTTACATGCGGAAGATGCGTGAGATCGACTCGGTGATCCAGGAAACCAGCCGTCTCTTGTCAGAACTGACCAATTATACTTCCATGGTTCTGTCACCTCAAGCCAGTCAAAGTGAGTTTAAGCACATTGAATTGATTCCGTTCCAGCCGTTAAAGGCTCTGGCTGTCATTATTACGCAGGCGGGTTTCGTGCTGCACCGTATCATGGATATTAGTGAATCGATCACCGCCGAGGATCTCCGGCGGGTGGCCCAGGTTTTTAACAATAAGCTTAAGGGGGTTACCCTGGAAAACCTGAAGAAGAGCGTGTGGCAGGATCTCTATAATGAATTACTGCAACAGAAGCGGCTCTTACGTGAAGTCATGGAATTGTTGCAGGATGCGCTTCAGGAACCAGGCGAAGAGAAGGTGTACCTCGGGGGAACCCTGAACATGCTCAATCAACCCGAGTTTCGAAACGTTGATAAAATCAAGCATATGCTGGCTGTGCTGGAAGAAAATCAGGTTTTGAAATCGGTGTTGGATACGGCTTCGCGAGGAATTACGGTGAAGATTGGCGGGGAGAATAGTTACGAAGAGTTACAGGAATGCAGTGTGATTACTGCTACCTACGAAGTTGACGGAAAAATTATCGGCAAGATCGGGGTGCTTGGCCCGACCCGGATGGAATATTCCAAGGCGGTAAGTATTGTCGATTTTATGACGAAAACGCTGTCAGAAGTTTTGAGCAAGTTTTACGGTATGTGATGGTCAGGGTTAGGAGGTTCTTCTGGTGAGTGTCAAACAAGCAGTAAGCAATAACGCCGAAGTAGACGAGCGCTTAGCCGCTCTCATGACGAATTCCAACGCGATTCGCGCCATCGCCTCGGCGGTTGAGGGGACAATCGGACCCAAAGGGTTAGATACTATGTTGGTCGATAAGTTTGGCGAGGTGGTCATCACTAATGATGGTGTGACCATCTTAAATCTGATGGAGGTCAATCACCCCGCGGCCAAGATGTTGATCAATACCGCCCGGGCGCAGCAGGAAGAAATCGGTGATGGGACTACTACCGCGACCATTCTAGCCGGAGCTCTGGTCAGCGAAGGGGTGGCTCAAGTAGTCAAAGGGGTGCCAGTGGCCCGCGTGATCGAAGGATTACGGGTCGGGGTGCGCAAGGCCCTGACTCTTTTTAAAGAAAAGGCCCGCCCAATTCAAGGAGTGCATGATCCCTTATTGTATAAGATTGCCCTGGTGGCCGGTCGGGGCAACGACGATCTGGCTGAGCTTGTGGTGGAAGCCGTTCAATTGATCGGTGAGGAGAAGCTGAAAGAGCCGGGGTTCAAGCTGTCAGAAACCATAGTGGCTGAAGAAGGCGCGAACAATGAGGTGTTCCTTGGGGTGATCATCAATAAGGAACGCATGAATAAACAGATGCCGAGAGAGTTAAACGATGTCAAGGTTTTAGTGATTGATGATGCCCTGGAACCGGAGGAATTTGAAGATGAGGCCCTGAGTACCGAACTCGGTTTCACCCGGTACCTGGAGCTCCAGGAAGAGTTTAAGCAAAACGTCCACAAGATTGTTGAGTTGGGAGTTAAACTGGTGCTGGTCGACCGGGGAGTTGAGGACATTGCCGAGGAGATCCTCACCGATGCAGGGATCATGGTCATCCAACGAGTGGCCCATAAAGAATTGCGCAAAGCAGCAGAACACACCGGGGCGCGCATGATCAAGCGCACTGGCTTGAAAAAAGACACGGCTGAGATCAGCCGTTATTTAGGAACGGCTCAGCGTGTTTTTGAAGACGAGGAATTGGAGCACGTCCGGATTTTAGGCGGAAACGGTAAACCGATGGCCACCATCCTGGTCGGTGCAGCGACGAGCGAGGTCGTGGGCGAGCGGGAACGGATGGCTAAGGATGCGGCTTCCTCTGTTCAGGCTGCGCTCAAGGGCGGTATTGTTCCCGGCGGCGGGGCGATCGAATTGGCTGTGGCTAGAGAGGTGGCCAAAGCACGCCAAGACGTCCGCGGTATGGCGGCCTATGGAGTTGATTGTGTCACTGAAGCCTTGAAACGGCCGTTTTCGCAGATTGTGAACAATGCGGGATTTAACCCCCTGGAGAAACTGGGAGATGTTCTGGCCGCCCAGGCTGAACAAAACCGGGATTCTTTGGCCATCGATTGTGATACAGGTGAGGTTTGCGATATGGAACAACTGGGGGTGGTTGATCCTGCCCTGGTTAAGTGGTACGCGCTGAAGGCGGCCGGTGAGGTGGCAGAGGCTATTTTGCGGATCGATACAATTATTAAAAAGAAGGAAGAGCAGAACCAAGATCGATCCAACAGTAAAGACGTAGAAATTTAGAAAGCGGGTGAGCCCTTGAACGAGCATAACCATAATTCGGAAATGACGGGAGAAATCCAGCCGGTTGAGGAGACAGCAAGCCAAACTGAGACAACAAAGCAGACTGATGCAAATGAAGTGGCGGCTTCACCAGCCAATGATACGCCAGGGGAAGTGGATGTCGCGCAATTAAAACAGGAGCTGGAGGAGCAGAAGGCTCTGGTCCAGGAATATTATGATCGGTGGATAAGGACCTACGCCGATTTTGAGAACTTCCGGCGGCGATGGCGGACCGAGCGGGAAGAACTGATGAAATACGCGACAGAGCAGTTGGTGACCAGGCTGTTGTCGGTGTTGGATAACTTTGAACGAGCCCTGAAGGCGGCTGAGCAAAGCACTGATGTGCAGAGTTTGGCCATCGGTATCGCCATGGTCCATCGGCAGTTGACCGATATCCTGACCAGCGAAGGACTGAGTGTGGTGGAAGCCGTGGGAGAGGAATTCAATCCCCAAAAACACGAAGCCCTGATGCAGGTGCCAGCCGATGAAAAATATCCCGACAATACGGTGGTTGAAGAATTACAAAAAGGTTATGCCTTTAAAGGCAAAATTATCCGACCGGCCCGGGTAAAAGTGGCCAAAAGTAAAGAATAATATTGGTTGGAGGTTGAGTTAGGATGGGTAAGGTTGTAGGGATTGACCTGGGGACAACAAACTCCTGTGTAGCGTATATGGAAGGTGGCGAGGCGGTAGTAATCCCTAACCAGGAAGGGGCAAGGATTACTCCGTCCGTTGTAGGATTTTCGAAAACCGGTGAACGTCTGGTGGGTCAGATCGCCAAACGCCAGGCGATCACCAATCCCGAACGAACAGTCATGTCGATCAAACGACATATGGGAACCAACTATAAAGTAAGAATAGATGACAAAGAGTATACCCCGCAGGAAATTTCGGCGATGATCCTCCAAAAAATTAAGGCGGATGCTGAAGCTTATCTGGGCGAACCAGTGACCAAGGCGGTGATCACTGTCCCAGCCTACTTTACTGATGCGCAGCGGCAGGCGACTAAAGATGCCGGTAAGATCGCCGGTCTTGAGGTCTTACGAATTATCAACGAGCCGACTGCCGCGGCTTTAGCCTATGGTCTGGATAAGCAGGAAGACCAGACGATCCTGGTGTTTGATCTGGGTGGCGGGACTTTTGACGTCTCCATCCTAGAATTAGGTGACGGGGTTTTTGAGGTTAAGGCCACCAGTGGTAACAACCGTTTAGGCGGCGATGATTTTGACGACCGGATTATCGAGTACCTGGTGTCTGAATTTAAAAAATCCACCGGGGTTGACCTGACGAAAGACCGTATGGCCATGCAAAGGCTGAAAGAGGCGGCCGAGAAAGCCAAGCATGAGCTATCATCGGTGTTGACGACCAACATTAACCTCCCCTTCATCACCGCGACAGCGGAAGGACCGCAGCACCTGGATATCACTCTGACGCGGGCCAAGTTTGAAGAACTGACCCCTGACCTGGTGGAGAAAACGATGGGGCCAACTCGTCAGGCTTTGAAGGACGCAGGACTGGAGCCTAAGGACATTGACAAGGTGATCCTGGTCGGCGGTTCGACCCGGATTCCAGCGGTTCAGGAAGCAATCAAAAACTACCTGGGGAAAGAACCGTACAAAGGGATCAATCCCGACGAAGTTGTTGCTCTGGGTGCTGCCATTCAGGCCGGGGTGCTGGCGGGCGAAGTCAAGGACGTCTTGCTGCTGGATGTTACCCCGCTTTCTCTGGGGATCGAGACGCTGGGCGGTGTCTTTACCCGCTTGATCGAGCGTAACACCACCATCCCAACATCAAAGAGCCAAATTTTCTCAACAGCGGCAGATAACCAAACTAGTGTGAAAATCCATGTCCTGCAAGGGGAGCGGCCAATGGCGGCTGACAACAAGACCTTGGGTCGGTTCATCCTTGATGGTATTCCACCGGCGCCGCGCGGTGTGCCGCAGATCGAGGTCAAGTTTGATATTGATGTTAACGGGATCGTGCACGTCTCAGCCAAGGACCTGGGAACGGGCAAAGAACAGAAAGTCACGATTACTGCCTCGAGCGGTCTATCTGATGCCGAGATCGAAAAGATGGTGAAAGACGCCGAGCGTTACGCGGAAGAGGATAAGAAACGTAAGGAAGCGGTGGAAACTCGGAATCAGGCGGACAGCCTGATCTACCAGACCGAGAAGACGCTGAAAGAATTCCGGGAAAAAGCGGATAAGTCAGAAGTGGAAAAGATTGAGAAGGCTAAAGAAACCTTGAAAGAAGCGGTCAGCAAAAACAATACCGATGACATCAAGAAGAAGATGGAGGAACTGACAACCGTTCTTTATGAGTTTACCTCTAAGATGTATCAGCAGGCTGGCGCGGCTGGGGGAGCTAACCCGGGTGGTCAGCATACCCAAAAAGATGAGAAAGTGGTTGACGCTGACTACGAAGTAATGGATGATCAAAAGTAGGTGCACAGGGGGAGGGCTTTTCCCCCTGTCTAGCTATATCAGACCAAATTCGCGATAGACCGGTTAACATATCAAGAATTTGGTGGAAGGTGGTTTATCAATGAGCAAACGGGATTACTACGAGGTGTTAGGGGTCAGCCGGGATGCCAATGAGACAGAAATAAAGAAGGCCTATCGGAAGTTGGCCCGGCAGTACCACCCTGATGCCAATCCCAATGACAAACAGGCGGAAGAGAAATTTAAGGAGATCAACGAAGCTTATGAGGTATTGAGTGATCCCGAGAAACGGGCGCGGTATGATCAGATGGGCCACGCTGCTTTCGGCAACGGGGCCGAGGGCTTTGGGGGGTTTGGTGGCTTTAGCGGTTTTGGCCAGGACATGGGTGGTTTTGGTGACATTTTCGATATGTTCTTTGGCGGCGGATTTGGGAGTGCCAACCGCCGGACCGGGCCGCAGCAAGGGGCCGATCTGCGCCTGGACCTGGAGCTTACCTTCGAGGAAGCGGCCTTTGGCGTCGAAAAGGATGTGGAAATACCCCGTCTGGAGAAATGTCCAGCCTGTGGTGGTTCCGGGGCAGAACCTGGCACTCATCCGGCAACCTGCCCGGCTTGTAAGGGAACCGGTCAGATCAGGACGACCCAGCGGGCCGCTTTTGGCATGCAGTTTCAGAGTGTGCGCACCTGTCCCAAGTGTCATGGCGAAGGCAAGATCATTGAATCACCGTGCAAGGAGTGTCGTGGTCAGGGGCGGGTTCGGCGCGTCCGCAAGATCCATATTCGGGTTCCTGCTGGGGTGGATACGGGATCACAGTTACGGATGGCCGGAGAAGGTGAACCCGGACTACGGGGCGGACCGCCCGGCGATTTATACGTCTATATCCAGGTGAAATCTCACCCGTTCTTTGAACGTGACGGTGATGATATTTTGTGTGAGATTCCGATTTCTTTTGTGCAAGCTGCCCTGGGGGGTGAGATTGAAGTACCGACTCTGGAAGGAAAGGCCAAACTGCGGATCCCAGAAGGTACTCAGACGGGCACGTTTTTCCGGCTGCGCGGGAAAGGAATTCCCAACCTCCGTGGTTATGGCCGAGGTGATCAGCACGTTAAGGTGGTCGTGCAAACCCCGACCAGGTTGACCGAGAAGCAGCGGGAACTGTTACGGCAATTTGCTGAAGCCGGTGGTGATGAAGTGGCCGAGAACCAGAATAAGAAAAGCTTTTTCGGTAAGGTTAGGGATGCATTTATGTGATTTTAGTTTATTTATACTGTGTTTTGGTTATCCTGGTTTATACAATAAACTTAAGGAGTGACAACCCGCATGAAATGGCAAGAAGTCAAGGCAACCACGACCCACGCGGCGGCTGATGCAGTCGCTAACTTATTTTACGAGTTAGGTTGTCAGGGGGTGGTGGTTGAGGACCCCCTGCTAGTGGCTGAATACATCAAGCATGCGGGTTGGGATTATCACGCCCTGCCGCCCGAAATGCTGCAGGGTGAGAATGTGCTGATTATTGGTTACTTTCCAGTTGATGAATGTTTAGAGGAGCGATTACGTACCCTCCAGGAGGCAACGGAAAAATTTCCCCAGCTGGTCGAGGGTTACTGGTTTGAACTGTGTTTGAACGAGGTCGAAGAGGAGGACTGGGCCCATGCCTGGAAGGCTCACTACAAACCAACCCGGGTTGGCCGCCGTTTGGTCATTAAGCCTTCCTGGGAGGAGTACCATCCCCAGTTGGCGGAGGTGGTGATTGAACTTGATCCCGGCATGGCCTTTGGTACAGGGACGCATCCAACAACTGTGATGTGCTTGAGAGCGATTGAGTATTATCTGAAGGCCGGTGACCGGGTAATTGACGTGGGGACCGGGTCCGGCATCCTGGCCATTGCTGCGGCGAAGCTGGGAGCAAGTTGGGTTTTAGCCGTTGATGCTGATCCCGTGGCTGTTAGTGTCGCGGAAGAAAATGTAGCACGTAACGGTGTTGGAGAAATAATCAAAGTCCAGTCAGGGGATTTATTAAAAGGGATTACCGAATCAGTTGATGTTATTGTAGCCAATATCATTGCCGACGCGATTATCGCTCTGAGCGAGTCAGCCAATCAACTCTTGAACCACTCGGGAATATTCATCACCAGTGGTATAATTATTGACCGGTTGGAAGATGTGGTCACCCATTTGCAAGCAGGTAATTTTACCATTCGGGAGATCAACCAGGAAGGGGAATGGGTGACGGTGGTGGCTGAAAAGGAGTAGACCATGCACCGCTTCTTAGTTTTGCCGACTGATATTACACCAACCGAGGTCCGGATCAGTGGGGATGAACTCAACCACCTAACCCGTGTGCTGCGGCTGGGCCCCGGTGATGAGGTGGAGGTATTTGACGGAGTAGGCAATGCCTATCTGGTTAAACTTACTCATCTTTCTGCGCAGGAAGCGGCGGGACAAATCATCCGGCTGCTTGATCGGAAAACAGAACCACCTATTCAGGTCGTGTTGGTTCAGGGATTGCCCAAGGGTGACAAGATGGACCTGATCGTGCAGAAGTGCACTGAGCTTGGGGTTACCAGGATTTTGCCGGTCGAGACCGAGCGAGTAGTCGTCAGGTTGACGCCAGAGAAGGGTCGAGAACGGCAGCGGCGCTGGCAGAGGATTGCCCTGGAGGCGGCGAAACAGTGCCGCCGTGACCGGGTTCCGGTTATTGAACCAATCACTACTTGGGCGCAGGCCCTCCAAAATCTGCCTGACTCGGTTTGGGGGCTTTTGCCCTGGGAGGAGGAACGAAGGTGTGGCCTGAAGTCACTGCTCCGGCAAACGGGTCTAACCCCAAAATTAGTTTACGTCTTTATCGGGCCAGAGGGGGGCCTTTCCTCTTCTGAAATTGAGGCGGCCATAAGCGCTGGCGTAATTTGCGTTTCCCTGGGGCCAAGGATCTTGCGGACAGAGACGGCAGGGCTGGCCGCGTTAACCATGATCCTTTATGAACTGGGAGACCTGGGAGGTTGGCGGCCATGACAGACAAGCGGGTAGCCATTCACACCCTGGGCTGTAAGGTTAACCAAACTGAATCAGAGGCTATGCTGGGATTGTTCCAGAAGCGCGGCTATACCCCAGTTGACTGGCGGGAAGAAGCTGATGTTTATGTGATCAATACCTGTACGGTTACTCACCTGGGAGACCGAAAGTCCCGGCAAATGATCCGCCAGGCGATTAAACGAAATCCTGCGGCCAAGATTGTGGTCACTGGCTGTTATGCTCAAACTTCCCCGGGAGAGGTTCTGGCTATTCCCGGGGTTGACCTGGTGATCGGAACTCAAGATCGGGGCCGGCTTGTGGAATTAGTGGAACAGGCGCAAAAAGGACAAGCCCCGTTAAATTTGGTGGCGGATATTACCCAGCGGCGGGAGTTTGAAGAGCTTCCCCTGGAGAGTTTTGTCCACCGCACGCGGGCCTTCGTCAAAATTCAGGATGGCTGCAATCAATTTTGCAGTTACTGCATCGTACCATACGCCCGTGGCCGGGTCCGGAGCCGTCAGCCCGACCAGGTAATCGCTGAGCTTCAGCGCCTGGTGCAGATGGGTTTTGCCGAGATTGTTTTGACGGGTATCCATACCTCGGCTTATGGCCAGGACCTGGGGGAAGGAGTAAACCTGGGAAGTTTGCTTTGGCGAGTGCTGACTGAGGTTCCTGCTTTACCCCGTTTGCGCCTGAGTTCGCTTGAGCCGACGGAGATCACTGATGAATTGATTGAGCTGGTCGCGGACAATCCAGTACTTTGCCGCCATTTTCACATTCCGCTGCAAAGCGGGCATGATGAAATCCTCTTCAAGATGAATCGTCACTATACCACACGAGAGTACCAGCAGTTAGTAGATAGAATTCGGGCCGTCATCCCCGGGGTAGCTATCACCAGTGACGTGATCGTGGGTTTTCCCGGGGAAACTGAAGTCCATTTTTCGCAGAGTCTACAGTTTATCGATGAATTAAATTTCTCCGATTTGCATGTCTTCAAATACTCACCCCGGGCCGGGACCCGGGCGGCTAAGTTTCCCAACCAGGTGGCACCCCAGGTCAAGGAAGAGCGTAGCCAGCGTTTGATCGCGCTGGCCCGTGAAGAAGCCCACCGCTTCGCGCAGGCGTTCCTGGGACAAACGCTTACTGTGCTGCTTGAGGAGCAAACTGACCCGGCTGGGTGGGTAGGTTATACCGATAATTACTTGCGGGTGGTGCTGCCAGCGATTGATGAACGAGATTTGCGTGGCCAGTTGGTCAGCGCAACCCTGGAGAGGATCGAAGATGATAAGATTATTGGTCGATATAAAGATGTGGGCAAATAAATAATAAAGATTACTTTATTTGGAAGGAATTTAACCGCTTTTGCCGAATATTCTGAATAAGGAGGTTAAGTTCATGGCTGAATGTTTGTTCTGCCGCATTGTGGCCAAGGAAATACCCAGTAAGGTTGTATACGAAGATAAGCAGGTATTGGCTTTTCATGATATCAACCCGGCGGCTCCGGTGCATGTGTTGATCGTCCCAAAACAACACCGGACCTCACTATTAGATGTCACACCTGATGACCAGGCTGTATTGGGCCACTTACAACTGGTGGCCGGTCAGCTGGCCCGTGAGCTTGGCCTGGAGGAACGGGGATTCCGTTTGGTGAGCAATTGTGGAGAAGAGGGTGGCCAAACAATTGGACACCTACATTTTCACCTTCTGGGTGGACGGACGCTGCAATGGCCGCCTGGTTAGGGTTGACTGAAAAATTGATTTTATAGTATAATGAACTAGTATATCAAATTATCGCAGAATGATTGATTCTACCACACGCAGCACTTGGTGGCAATATGGTTCGTAGTGGAGGGAGGGAAAGAAGTGAGCGAAGTCAAGGTAGGCAAAAATGAATCCCTGGATAGTGCACTGCGCCGGTTCAAACGTTCTTGCCAAAAAGCAGGTGTTTTATCGGAAGTCAGAAAACGTGAGCACTACGAAAAACCGAGTGTCAGAAGAAAGAAAAAGTCCGAAGCAGCGAGAAAGCGTAAGTTCAACTAAGGGATGGTGACCGGTGTTGTCATTGAAGGAGCGTTTAATGGAAGACATGAAAACGGCGATGAAAAAAAGGGAAGCCGGGAAACTTGCTCTTTCAGTGATCCGGATGGCACGTGCTGCGATCAAAAACGCCGAGATTGATAAGGGTCACGAGCTTAATGATGAGGAAGTAATCGAGGTGCTGACCAGGGAAGTCAAGTTGCGGCGTGACGCGATTGCTGAGTTCGCTAAAGCTCAGCGTGAAGATCAGGTCGCTAACTTGCAGGCCGAAATCGAAGTCTTAATGACCTACCTCCCGACACAAATGACTGAAGAAGAGATCCGCCAAGTGATCCAGGAGACGATTACTCAGGTCGGTGCTCAAGGTCCTAAGGCTCTGGGGAAGGTGATGGGGGCTTTAATGCCAAAGGTCAAAGGAAGGGCGGATGGTAAACTGGTCAACCAAATTGTCCGAGATATTCTAGGTGCATAATCGTTAAGTCAAAATCATACACTAGTCTGGTGGTTAAACTGCCAGGCTTTAGTTTTAAATAAGGAAGTGAACTGTAATCTTGTTGGAACAAGGCGGAGGTGTATTCCGTGGCGTTCTTTACCCGACAACAGCGAAAAAAGTCACAAAAAGCCCTGCTATATGTTGTGATTGCTCTGGTAATAATATCGTTTCTATTAACTATGGTGCTGCCGCTGTGGAGCCGTCCCGGGGGGCTTGTTTATGTCATACCGGTTAACGATGAGATCAACCCGGGGATAGCCAGGTTTATTGCCCGCGGGTACCAGCAAGCCATCCAGAACAAGGCTAACTGGGTTATTCTGGAACTTAATACGCCCGGTGGCCGTATTGACTCGGCGCTGAAAATCCGGGATATCATTTTAGAATCGCCAGTGCCGACGGTGGTCTACGTTACACCTCACCGAGCCCTCTCCGCGGGTGCCCTGATTACGCTGGCTGGAAAAAAAGTGGCGATGACCCCGGGAACGACCATTGGCGCGGCTGAACCGATTATCTTGACTGCCGGTGGCTACCAACGGGCCGATGAAAAAATCATTTCGGCCTGGACGGCAGAGATGGTGGAAACGGCGCGGACTAACGGCCGCAACCCGCAAATAGCGGCCGCGATGGCTGATCCAAATGTCGAAATTCCAGGTCTTGTGGAAAAAGGGAAACTATTAACTCTGGGGGCGGAGCAGGCTCAGTCTCTGGGGATCGCCGACTGGCTTGTGTCTGACCGCGTCACTTTGCTTCGCCAGTTAGAGGCCAGCGAATTCGAGACTGTTACTCTGCAGCCAAGCGTAGCCGAAACCCTGGCGGGTTGGGTGACCGGACCGGTGGTTGGTCCCTTGTTGCTTACGGTAGGCCTGGCCGGTCTGGTTCTGGAGTTTTTCACCCTGGGCTGGGGAGTAGCCGGGACAATAGGGCTTCTGTCCCTGGGGCTTTATTTCGGTGGCCATTTATTAGCAGGATTGGCTGGCTGGGAGAGCGTTATTCTCTTTATCGGCGGGGTAATTCTCCTGCTCTTAGAAATTTTGGTTATACCCGGCGTGGGGATAACCGGCCTGGCTGGGGTAGTGGCAATCGTGGCCAGTATCTTCCTGGCTGCCGGGTCGGCGACAGAAGCGTTGTTTTCTCTCGGTGTAGCCCTGGTGGGGACACTTGTGGTGTTAATTGTCGGTTGGTGCGTAATGAAAAAACGCAACCTCTGGTCACGGCTAATTCTGGGCACCCGGCAGGAGAACGCCGCCGGGTATGTGGCCCCAAGACGAGAGTTAAGCCAATACCTGGGGAAAACGGGAGTTACGCTCAGCATTCTGCGGCCGGCCGGCGTGGCTGAAATTGAAGGGGTCCGCCTGGATGTTGTTACCGAGGGTGGTTTCATTCCGCCCAAGACCTCGGTGCGCGTGGTCCAGGTGGAAGGAACCCGCGTGGTGGTGAGACCAGTCGAGGGCGATCAGGTGAGTCGTTAGACCCCAAATTTTAATAAGGGAGGTTGAAGTAAATTGTTCGTCGGTAGTCTGCTCGTATTTGTTCTGATTATATTAGCGGTAGCTCTTTTGTTCACCTTTGTGCCAGTCGGGCTGTGGATTTCTGCCCTGGCCGCCGGGGTGTACGTGGGCTTATTTACCCTGGTGGGGATGCGCCTGCGGCGGGTGCCTCCGGCCAAGATTGTTAATCCACTGATCAAAGCCGACAAAGCGGGTTTGAAGGTAACAGTGAATCAACTTGAGGCTCATTATCTGGCTGGCGGCAATGTTGATCGGGTGGTCAATGCGCTGATTGCTGCTGAAAGAGCTAATATTCCCCTGCCTTTTGAGCGGGCGGCGGCTATTGACCTGGCCGGGCGCGACGTGCTCCAGGCGGTCCAGATGAGTGTTAATCCTCGGGTGATCGAAACCCCAATGGTTTCTGCCATGGCTAAGAATGGGATTGAGGTTAAAGTCGTGGCCCGGGTGACCGTGCGGGCGAACATTGACCGGCTGGTTGGTGGAGCCGGCGAAGAAACTGTCCTTGCCCGGGTTGGTGAGGGGATTGTAACCACCGTTGGTTCTTCGGAAAGTCACAAGGCAGTGTTAGAAAACCCTGATTTGATTTCACGCACTGTGCTGGAGAAAGGTCTCGATGCGGGGACGGCGTTTGAGATTCTTTCCATCGACATCGCAGATGTTGATGTGGGACGAAACATTGGGGCGCAACTGCAGACTGACCAGGCGGAGGCCGACAAACGCATTGCCCAAGCCAAAGCGGAGGAACGTCGGGCGATGGCCGTCGCCCGTGAGCAGGAAATGAAGGCGGCTACTCAGGAAATGCGGGCGAAGGTGGTTGAAGCCGAAGCTGAGGTACCCCGGGCTCTAGCAGCGGCTCTTCGTGAAGGTAAGCTCGGTGTGATGGACTACTACAATCTGCAAAACCTACTGGCCGATACCCAGATGCGGGAAGGATTTTCCCGGCTCGGCCAGAAATCTGACTCTTCAGAAGGCGGGAGCAAGAAATAGGGACAGGGGGTGTTTCCTCTGGGTGACATCTGGATTTGGATCTTTATTATCATTATCGCCAGTCGGTTTTTCAGCCGACGACAAACTGAACAGGCTCCTCGGAGAAAGGGGTTGCCCTTTCCATGGCCTGCTCCTGATCTCCCACCGATTGGCCGGCACCCGACCCCGGCTGCGGGTCCGATCTCCTTGCCGACAAGTCAGGAACTGCGGCCCCCAGCACAGCCAGTAGAAGCACCGGTAGTGGATCCAGTGGAGAAAGAAGGCCGATTTCCAGAACAGCCAATGGTAAACCGAGCAGCAGATGGGTCAATGCCAAGTGGGCTAAAAAGCGTGGTGAACGAGGTGACAGGCTGGCCGGCCGAGCTGGTAAATAACCCGGTGGTGGCGGGGATCGTTCTGGCCGAGGTCCTGGCCCTGCCCAGGAGTCGACGGCCGTTTCGCCCAAGCTACCGGCGATAACAGTTTACCAGTTATTTCAAATACTTTGCATTAATCAGGAAAGCTCCTGGTATAACAACACCAGGGGCTTTTATCTTCTACGGTTTGTACTGCTAAATCCATTACTAGCATAGACTTTAAGAAGGGGAAATAGAAATTAATACTGGAAAGGGACAGGACATTTTGATAAAAATGCGGTTATTGGAGGGGTTGGTGTGTCAATCAAGGACCACAAAGAACAAGTTCAGCAAACAGTGGCCGGACTTTTCGACTTGCCCCGTGACATCGCGCTCAATTTGCCCAAGGTGGTTATCATTGGCAACATCCAGGTTTTTGTGGAAAACCACCGCGGTATCATTGAATATGCGCCGGAAAAAGTCAGAATCAGTATCAACCGGGGAGAATTAGAGATTAGGGGTTCTCAGTTGGTGCTGCGGAACATTTTGGCAGATGAGATCGCTCTCGATGGAAAAATTGAAGCAGTGACCTTCCGGGAGTAGGGGGTGACAGCGTTGTCCTTAAGATCTTGGTGGACATACATTCTGGGTTACGTGTTGATCTCGATCCAGGGACCATTTCCCGAACGTTTTGTCAACATGGCGGTTGCCCGAGGGATTTTCTTATGGGATATTACTCGCATTACCGAAGATAAAACTGAAGCTAAAGTGAGGATCGATGCCTTTCGGGCGATGCGGCACCTGGCCCGCCGTACCCGCTGCCGAGTGCGCATCAAGAGTAAATACGGCTTACCTTTTCTGATTATACGTTTAAGACGCAGAAAAATGCTAGTCTTGGGCGGGGTCCTTTTTTGCGCTGCCCTTTATTTATTGTCCTCATTTATATGGTTCATCGAAATAACCGGTACCGAGAAGCTTGACCCCTGGCAGATCCAACACCTTGCCGCTGAAATAGGTCTTCAGGTTGGTACCCCTAAGTGGAAGCTTGATCTGCCTGCGATTGAAAAAACGATCAGTGACCACTTTCCCCAGCTCCACTATGTGCATCTCTATTTTCGTGGGACTAAGGCCATCGTGGAAGTCGCTGAGAAAGTAATAATACCGGAGGATGACCAGTGGACTCCGGCCCATCTGGTCGCGATTAAGGATGGGGTCATCCAGGAAATTCTGGTTATGGTTGGTCAGGCGCAAGTTAAAGAAGGGGATACGGTTAAAAAAGGCCAGGTGCTCATTTCTGGAAGGATTCAACCTGACCCGGCACCCGCCGGCAGTCCACCGGGTCAGGGGCCAACTCCTCTGCCTTCGCGCCCGGAGCCCCAGTTGGTACATGCCAAAGGGATCGTTAGGGCCAGGGTGTGGTATCAAGGCTATGCGGAAATGCCTCTGGTTCAGACTGATGAGCAATTGACGGGCCGGTCCCAGACGGGTTACTACCTCGAGATTGGTAACTACTGTATAACCCTCAAAGGCCCGGACATTTCACCTTACCCGGTATACCGAACTGAAGTCTGGCGGTGGGAGTACCAGATCGGTAAACCCAAACCGGTAACGCTGAGACTACTAAAAACCACCTTCCGGGAAGTGGTCATTTATCACCGGGAGCATAGTCCAACCCAGACGCAATTGTTAGCTGAAGAACAAGCCCTGACGCAAATCAAATCTGTTTTACCACCTGACAGCCTGATTCTGGCCCAGCGCAGTGAAGTTATTCCCACGAATGACGCTTATCTGGTGCGGGTAAAGGTCGTAGTCGAGGCACTGGAGGAAATCGCTGAACCCCAACCGATCCATCAAGAGACCAGAAGGACTCAAGGTAGCCAGATTCGACGCAAAACGGCCCGCTAGTGACGATGGAATGGTTTTGGTGTATAATTAAATACGGCAAACTGTATAGCCCATAATTATAAGGGGGTTATAATTAATTGACTGAAAACACGGAAGTGAAGATTACGGTAGATAATAATGGAGATGCGGCCAACGTGTTTGGTCAATACGACGAGAATCTACTGTATATCGAAAAGCATTGCTCAGCGCGGATCACTGCCCGGGGAGGAGAAGTTGTGATCAGCGGCAGTGAAAAGGAAGTTGCCGAAGCCGCTGCCCTGTTTCAACAGCTGTTAGCTCTGGCGAAAGCGGGTAATATTATCACTATTTCCGATGTCAACTATGCCCTGAGTCAGGTAAGAAAAGGCCGGACTAATAACCTGACCGAAGCCTTATCTGAGGTTATCTTAACGACTACCCGTGGTAAAGCAATTAAAGCCAAGACTTTAGGACAGCAACAGTACGTTCAGGCCATCCGGAATAACGATATCGTTTTTGCGATTGGGCCAGCGGGGACCGGCAAGACCTACCTGGCGGTGGTCATGGCGGTCGAGGCTTTACGGAACAAGACGGTCAGCCGAATTGTTCTGGTTCGTCCTGCGGTGGAAGCCGGGGAGAAGTTGGGTTTTCTACCAGGTGATATGCAGGAAAAAGTCGATCCGTATTTGCGTCCACTGTACGACGGAATTTATGACGTCCTGGGCCTGGAAATTGCCCAACGCTATATGCAGAAGAATATCATCGAAGTCGCCCCGCTTGCGTACATGCGCGGACGAACTTTAAATGATTCCTTTATCATTCTCGACGAAGCCCAGAACACGACACCTGAGCAAATGAAGATGTTTTTGACGCGCTTGGGGTTCGGCTCCAAGGCAGTAATTACGGGTGATATTACTCAGGTTGATTTACCGAAGGGGCAGTATTCAGGACTAGTAACAGTACAAAATATCCTTAAGGGGGTCGAAGGTATATCATTCCAGTACTTAACGGCTCTCGACACTGTACGGCATCCCCTGGTGCAGAAGATCATCCGGGCTTACGAGGTTCACGCCGAGGAGGAACAGAGGGCATAGTGTAAGGGGTGTAATTAATGCCGATACTTAAAACTCTCCAGAAGAGTTTTCAGATTCCCTGGTTAATGCTACTCCGCAATACAACCAGCCGGAAGATTTTATGGGCCGGGCTGGCTTTTCTTGTGGTTACTATTATTCTGTTACCAAATTATAGTTTGGATGAGTATGATCTAGTCCCCGGACAGATCAGTCCGCGGGATATTACGGCTCCTCGGACGATGGTGTTTACTGATGAGGCCAAGACGGCTGAACTCAAGCAACAGGCAGCTGCGGCCGTGCAAAAAGTCTATCAGCAGGACGACAGCGCTCTTCAGAATACCCAGAAGAATGTCAGTTCTATCTACGCAAAGGTCAAGGCAGTGAGGGCTGATCAGTCCTTGAATGAACAGGAAAAGGTGAAACGACTGCGCGAGGTTCTCCAGCCGGAACTGGGTAAAGAGCAACGTTGGTGGGATAAGCTATCTGACCGGGTCTTATTAAGTCTGCTCCGGGCCGACGACCGCGGTTTAGATCAACTTCAGGTAGAGACCGACCGTATTTTGGGACTGGCCATGAGTAAGACTATTACCGAGGAGACCCTGGACACGGCGAGACAGGAAATCAGTGCTGAGGTTCAACGCTTGAAGAACAGCTCGGAGCTCAGGACTTGGGTCGAGGTGGTCGCTCAGAGCGTTGTCCAGCCCAATATGATTCTCAACCGAGAAGACACCCGACGGAAAATTGAGGAAGCCCAGAACAAGGTTCTGCCAGTGCAGCGGACAGTGAAACAGGGCCAGATCATTGTTCGCAAGGGGAATCCGGTATCTCCGGAGGACATCCAAGTCTTGCGTCAACTTGGGTTGCAGCGCACGAAGTCACCCTGGCTGACGTTTATTGGTTTAGGCTTGCTGGTGCTTATCACTATGGGGGTGACAATGGCGTATTTGTATTTATTCTACCGGCCGATTTGGCAGTCGGAATCACGTTTGGTGTTGCTCAGTATTCTAGTGATCATCACTCTTCTGGCGGCCCGCGGTGTAACAGCGATTCAGATCGGTAGCCGCCCTGAAATCTCTTCTTTAGTTGGCTACATGGTGCCAGTCGCCGCGGGTTCAATGCTGATCGCTATTTTATTAGATACCAAAGTAGCCGTGTTTGTAACGATGATCCTCAGCATATTTGTTGGGATCTTGACTGAGGGCAATCAATTGTTTTTTGCTGTGGTAGCCCTGGTAGGAGGCATTGTCGGAATCTACAGTGTATCCAAACTCAATCAAAGCTCAGATCTGGCCAAAGCGGGTATATATATCGGTCTGGTCAATATTGGCGTTATTATTGCTTTGGGATTAATCAACCACGAGTCTTCCACGACCATGATTCTGGTGGGTTCTGTCATGGGCGTGGTTAACGGCATCCTGTCGTCTGTTCTGACGAACGGGTTTCTTCCTTATTTGGAAAGTGCGTTTGGGATCACGAGCGCGGTCAAGTTATTGGAACTGGCTAGTCCAAATCAACCACTGTTGAAACGGCTGTTGGTCGAAGCACCTGGTACGTACCACCACAGTATTATCGTGGGTAATCTGGCTGAAGCAGCGGCGTAAGCCGTTGGCGCCCAGCCGCTGCTGGTTCGAGTGGGCGCCTACTACCATGACGTAGGCAAATTAAAGCGGCCCTACTTTTTTATCGAAAACCAGATCTCAAGCGAAAATCCCCACGACAAGATTGCGCCTAGCCTCAGTACTCTGATCATTACTTCGCATATTAAGGACGGGGTTGAACTCGCCCGCGAACACCAACTGCCCAAACCGGTGGTTGACATTATCGAACAGCACCACGGAACAAGCCTAGTTGCTTATTTCTACCAGCGGGCACTTGATTGCGACAGGTGTGATTCCGTGGTAGAATCGAGTTTTCGTTACGAAGCCCCGAAACCGCAGACCAAGGAAGCGGCTCTGGTCATGCTGGCCGATGCCGTGGAGGCCGGAGTAAGGTCGCTCCAAAAGCCGACCCCGGGGCGAATTGAAGGTTTTGTACGCAAGATCGTGAAAGAGAAGTTGAACGATGGTCAACTGGATGAGTGTAACTTAACGTTTAGAGACCTGGACCTGATCGCGAGTGCTTTTATTCGGGTTTTGACTGGGATTTTTCACTCGCGGGTAGAGTATCCGGAAAACCTGGTCAAGGAAATGGAAAGGAGAAAGGTGAAAAATGTCGCTGCTGCTAACGAATGAGCAGGAGACAGTTACTTTGCCAGCCAGCTTGGAAGAGTTGCTCGTGCAAGTTGTGCAGCTGGTTCTGGAGCGAGAACAGGTTGACTCACAAGCCGAGGTAAGTTTGGTCCTGGTCGATGACCGACGAATCCAGCAGTTAAATCGCGATTACCGTGGACTGGACAAACCAACCGATGTTCTTTCTTTTGCTCTGGAAGAATCATCCCCGGATGAACCCGAGTTTGATGATCCAACAGCCGGCTTAGTTCTGGGCGATATTATTATCTCCCTGGAAACTGCTCAGCGGCAAAGCCTTGAGTATGGACATTCGCTGGAGCGAGAGGTAGCTTATCTTACGGTCCATGGTCTACTCCATTTATTGGGTTATGACCATCAGGATGAGGTTGCCCGGGCGGAGATGCGTCGCCGGGAGGAAGAAATATTAACGGAAGTTAGCTTGCCACGAACAGTTAGCGAATAGTGTTATAATAGAAATTGAGTGAGAGCGGGTGGTTTAGTGTGGAGGTGCGGCGGCTTCTCCAAAGTTTTCGCTACGCGATTGAGGGAGTGGGTTACGCTCTGCGAACCCAGCGCAATATGCGTATTCATTCTGCCGTGGCGGTGGTAGTAGTTGGCCTGGGTTATTGTCTCCGTCTCACGCGGACGGAGTGGGTGGCCATTATTTTTGCCGTCGCATTGGTGTTGGTGATGGAGATGGTCAATACCGCCATTGAGAAGACCATCGACCTGGTTACTTCAAAGCATCACCCTCTGGCAAAAATTGCCAAGAACGTGGCGGCGGGGGCCGTCCTGGTGGCGGCGGCCAACGCTGTCGTGATTGGTCTCCTGGTTTTTAGCCCTTATTTGAATGAGGTTAGACGATAGGGTGATTATAGATGGAATATAGCGAACTAGTAAATCTAGCCCGTCAGGCGCGTGACTTTGCCTATGCTCCTTACTCCAAATTCAGGGTTGGCGCAGCCCTTCTGGCCGTAGATGGCCGGGTCTTCCTGGGGTGCAACGTGGAAAACGTATCTTTCGGCCTCACTATTTGCGCCGAACGGACAGCTATTGTGAAGGCGGTGTCGGAGGGATCGAGACAATTTTGCAGTCTGGCGGTTATCGGGGATACTTCGTCTTACTGTCGTCCATGCGGGGCATGCCGGCAGTTTATCGCTGAGTTCGGTTCCGAGATTGTGGTGATCATGGCCAATGACCAGGGTGAATTTGAAGTAAGCCCGATTAGTGTATTGCTGCCAGCTAGCTTTTCATTATCAGTATCAGTCGGGGAGGGAAAAAGGTGAGCGGCCGCTCAGGATTTGTTTCCATCATCGGCCGGCCGAATGTGGGCAAGTCAACACTCCTCAACCACCTGGTCGGTCATAAAATCGCGATTATTTCGGATAAACCGCAGACTACACGCAACCGGATCCAGGGGGTGTACACCACCAGTCGAGGTCAGGCCATTTTTATCGATACCCCGGGTATCCATAAGCCGAAGCATAAACTGGGCGAATATATGGTTAAGGTGGCACAGCGCTGTCTCAAGGAGGTTGACCTTATTTTGTACGTGGTTGACGCCTCCTCTCGCTTTGGCCCCGGCGAGCAATACATACTGGACAATCTCCAGGGAATCAAAACACCGGTCTTCCTGGTGGTTAACAAGATTGATCTGATCAGCAAAAAGGACTTGATGGTTTACATCGCCGATTATCAGCAGCGCCGCGAGTTTGCCGAAGTTATTCCTGTCTCGGCGCTGACGGGAGAAAATCTAGGTCGTCTTGAAGAACTTGTTTTCCAGTACCTGCCTGAAGGGCCGCAGTTCTATCCGGCGGACGTGGTGACTGACCAACCCGAAAAATTTGTGATGGCGGAGCTAATCCGGGAAAAGGTTTTGCTGCTCACCCGGGAAGAAGTGCCGCATTCTATCGCCGTGGACATTGAGGAGATCAAACCGCGCAACGATAACCTGATTTATGTTCGGGCGATCATCTACACCGAAAGGGAGTCACAAAAGGGGATCTTGATCGGTCGTAATGGTAAGATGCTGAAAGATATCGGCCAACTTAGCCGGCAGGATATAGAAAATCTCTTGGGTACCCAGGTTTTCCTGGAGCTCTGGGTCAAGGTGAAAAAGGACTGGCGTAACCGGGAAGCCTACCTGCGGGCCTTTGGCTTTAACCGTGAATAAAATGGAGGTCATAATGGACCTGGCGAAATTGATTGATCATACCCTGCTCAAGCCGGATGCCACGGAAGCTGCTGTGACTTCCTTATGCTGGGAAGCCCAGGAGTACGGATTTGGCGCAGTGTGTGTTAATCCCACCTGGGTATCTTTAGCTGCTCGCTTGTTGCGTCCAACCTCGGTAAAGGTTTGTACCGTAATTGGTTTTCCCCTGGGAGCAACCACCACGCCAGCCAAAGTCGGAGAAGCGATCGAGGCGCTTGCTTGCGGGGCAACGGAACTGGATATGGTAATAAATTTGGGGAAATTGAAAAGCGGACACTACGATTTTGTTTGCCGGGATATTGAAGCGGTAGTTGGCGTGGCGCGAGAATGCTCGCCACCGATCGTGGTCAAGGTGATTTTGGAAACCGCGCTTTTGACCCGGGCGGAGAAGGTAACCGCTTGTCAGTTGGTTAAAGATGCGGGGGCAGATTTCGTTAAAACCTCAACGGGGTTTGGACCCGGTGGGGCGACGGTGGACGACGTCAAACTTTTGCGGAGCATTGTGGGGCCGGCCTTTGGGGTTAAAGCTTCGGGAGGAATTCGTACCCTCCAGCATGCCCTGGCCATGGTGGAGGCTGGAGCCAACCGCCTGGGGACCAGTGCTGGAGTGGCGATCATGGCGGAAGTTCGCCGGTGTGGGGTGGATGATGAACAGAGGGCTTTATCGGACTGAAGCCATTGTGTTGCGGGCCCGAGACTATGGTGAGGCTGACCTGTTATTAACGTTGTTTTCCCGCGGCCTAGGTCGGCTTCAGGCAATTGCCAAGGGAGTGCGGAAGCCGCAGAGTAAGCTGCGGGCCGGGGTACAGCCGCTGATGTATGCCCACTTTCAGCTGTATGCGGGCCGGAGTACCCTGTATACGGTAACCCAAAGCGAATCCCTGGAGGCTTTTCGGCTCTTGCGGGAAGACCTGGAACGTCTGACTCATGCCGTATATCTGTGTGAGCTTTTAGATAAGATGCTCCCCGAGCAAGAAGCGCATGCGGATGTGTTTGACCTGACCCTGACCATTATGTATCTTATGGAGCAAGCTGACCCGACAATTTTGACTCATTTTTTTGAATTACGCTTGGCCAGTTTATTAGGCTACCAACCCCGTTTGGAGTGCTGTGTTTCTTGTGAGGGACCTTTGCTTGCTCCTTTAAGATTTAGTGCGGCCCGGGGTGGAGTCCTTTGTCGCAATTGTCTAAGTTACGATGGTGAAGCCAAATCGGTGACGCCAGGAACGGTTGCCCTGATGAATCAGTGGTTGAAAGTGGACCCACGGATACTTGAACGAATTAAGGTTTTGGAGTACAGCCGCGGCGAAATCAGCGACCTGTTGCCCTATTATCTCGAATACTATCTGGAAAAAAGACTGCAGACCTTAACCGTAATTAACAACCTGAAACAAGAATTAAATACCTGAACGGTATGGCGAATAAAAACAGGGCTGGTTGGGTAAGACAATGTTAGTGGAGATTTGGAGTAAAGTCACTTGAAGTTAGTGGCCGAAGGAGTGGTTAAGGTGGATAAAAGCGAAATTACCCTGGAGAAAATAGACGTGCTCAGGCAGAGGTTCGACGTGGGTTATGCCGAAGCCAAAGAGGTTCTGGAAGCGGCTAATGGCGACCTGATCCAGGCGCTGGTAATGTTAGAGGAAAAAAAAGAAAATGAACCGGGCTGGGATGACCAGCTCCAGCAGAAAGGCGAAGAATTAGTTGCTCAATTGAAAACACTTTTACATAAGGGTAACACCACGAAGCTAAAATTGAAAAAAGACGACCAGACACTGGCGGAAATTCCGGTTAACGTTGGTGTCCTGGGTTTAGTTGGTGCAATGGCCAGTGCTCCCCTGGCGATCCTGGGAGCGATTGGGACAATTGCGGCCGTGGTCAATAAGTGTACCCTGGAAGTCGAACGGCCAGAGGAAACGGAAGAAAAGCGTGACCCTGATCAAGGTTGACAGGTCAGGTTAGATTTGCTAAAGTAGAGAAAAAATATGTTGCAATGAAGGAGATAAGTAGCTGTCCAGTGACTCGACAGAGAACCGGAGCAGGTGGAAACCCGGTGGGTCCAGACAGTGAAAGGCACTCCGGAGCCCAAGAGGAAAGCTCCAGAAACATTATTGGGGTGAGTAAAGCTTGATGTTCTAATTAAGGTGGGCCGTACAGAAATAACGGCCAATCAGGGTGGAACCGCGGGAAGAACACCTCCCGTCCCTGCAGTTTTAACGCTGCTCGGATGGGGGGTTTTACATTTTAAAGCACTTGAGGGGGAGGTAAGAATAATCATGACATTCCAGGAACTGATTATGCAACTTAATCAATTTTGGGGTGAACAAAAATGTATCATTCAACAACCCTATGACATTGAAAAAGGGGCCGGGACCATGAATCCCGCCACGTTTTTGCGGGCTCTGGGACCAGAACCGTGGAACGTTGCGTATGTTGAGCCGTCCCGTCGCCCGACCGACGGGCGATACGGCGAAAATCCCAACCGCCTGCAGCACTATTATCAGTACCAGGTTATCCTGAAGCCTTCACCTGACAATGTACTGGAAGTGTATCTCGACAGCTTGCGTCGGTTGGGAATCGATCCTTTAGAACACGATATCCGCTTCGTCGAAGACAACTGGGAGTCGCCAACCCTGGGGGCCTGGGGACTGGGCTGGGAGGTCTGGCTTGATGGGATGGAAATTACCCAGTTTACCTATTTCCAGCAGTGCGGCGGGATTGACTGCCGCCCGGTCTGTGCAGAGATTACCTATGGTCTGGAGCGCCTGGCCATGTACATCCAAAAAAAGGACAGCGTGTTTGATGTGGAGTGGGTAGAGGGAATCACCTACGGGGACGTTCACCATCAGAGTGAAGTTGATTACTCCCACTATAATTTTGAAGTCGCCGACACCGCCGCTTTGTTTACCCTTTTTGATATGTATGAAAAAGAGGCGTTGCGAGTGATCAATCACGGGCTGGTTCAACCAGCTTATGATTATGTGCTGAAGTGTTCGCATACCTTCAACCTTCTGGATGCCCGTGGCGCCATCAGTGTTACGGAGCGCACCAGTTATATTGGACGGGTGCGTAATTTGGCTCGTGTCTGCGCCCAGGCTTATATTGATCAGCGCGAACGCCTGGGTTACCCGCTGCTGAAGAAGACCAGCGGAAAATAAATCACGCGGAAGCTGTTGTATTAGACTGGGGAAAGGAGAATTACTAGATGAGCAAGGACTTGCTAATGGAAATCGGCACGGAAGAAATACCAGCCAAGTTTATGGAACCGGCGCTAGCCCAGCTCAAGAGCCTGGCTGAGCGAGCCTTGATAGAAGAAAGGTTGTCAGCCGGAGAAGTGATGACTTATGGGACGCCGCGCCGTTTAGCTCTGTATATAAAAGAACTGGCCGAACGCCAGGGTGATCTCGTCGAGGAAGTCAAAGGACCAGCTAAAAGAGTCGCGTTCGATGAGCAGGGACAGCCGACCAAGGCCGCCCAAGGATTTGCCCGCAGCCAGGGCGTGGCTGTCGAAGATTTGGTCGTCAAAGACACTGGCGCTGGGGAGTACGTATTTGCTACCAAACGAGCCACTGGCAGTCCAACGGAGGAAGTTTTACCGCGCCTGTTGCCAGCGCTTATCACCGGCTTGAGTTTCCCCAAACCAATGCGTTGGGGATATGGGGAACTGCGGTTTGCCCGGCCGATTCGCTGGCTGGTTGCCCTCTGGGGAACAGAAGTGATTCCCTTTGACCTGGAAGGGATAAAAACCGGTCGGGAAACGTATGGGCACCGTTTTTTAAGCCAGGGCCCTCTCACCCTGAAAGAACCGGTTGAATACCTGACCAAGCTAGAAAAAGCCTACGTTATTGTTGACCAGCGCCGGCGCAAAGAAATGATCTGGGCCCAGATCCAGCAACTGGCTGCCCAACATGGGGGGTGGGTCGAACCCGACGAGGAACTGCTGGAGGAGGTCACCCATCTCCTCGAATATCCCACGGCCCTGTGTGGCGGGTTTAGCGAAGACTATTTGGTCCTACCCCGGGAAGTTCTGATTACCACGATGCGGGAACACCAGCGCTATTTCCCCGTTTTAGACAGCCAGGGAAACCTGCTTCCCAAGTTTATTACCGTGCGTAACGGGACGGCCGACCACTTGAGTGTGGTCCAGACTGGAAACGAAAAAGTGCTGCGGGCGCGCCTGGCTGACGCCTGGTTCTTCTATGAGGAGGATTTAAAAACACCGCTGGCCACGAACGTGGAAAAATTGCAGAAGATCGTCTTTCAAGAAAGCCTGGGGACGGTCTACGAGAAGGTTGAGCGAATTCGCGTTCTGGTCCGCTATCTGGGACAAAAACTCGGGTTGTCGGATGAGCAGTTAGCAGACGCAGACCGGGCGGCTTACCTAACCAAGGCTGACTTGGTGACCAATATGGTTTATGAGTTCCCCGAACTCCAGGGAATCATGGGAGCCGACTACGCCAGACAGAATGGCGAAAAACCGAATGTAGCCCAGGCCATTTTTGAACACTATCTACCCCGACACGCGGGCGACATCTTGCCAGCGAGCGTAATTGGTTCACTGGTGAGTATTGCTGATAAAATTGACACGATCGTGGGCTGCTTTGCCGTTGGAATCCAGCCTACCGGTTCTCAGGACCCTTACGCTTTACGCCGGCAGGCCTTGGGCATATGTCACGTTATTCTCAACCAAAAGCTGAAGCTCTCGTTAAGTGATTTGATCAACACAGCCTACAGCCTGTATGAAAATAAGATTAAGGCTAAGCTAACGCGCGAAGATGTCTTGCGTGAAGTTCAGGAGTTCTTACGCCAGCGGATCCGCAATATCTTGATGGACCGCGGGGTGACATATGATGTAGCTGATGCCGTTCTGGCCGCCGGTTATGATGATGTGGTCTGGGCTGAATTAAGAAGTCAGGGCATCCAGGTCTTCCGCAGTCAGCCGAACTTTGCCGCACTTTTAACGGCCTTTACTCGGGCGAACAATCTGGCGAAAAATGCCGTGACTTCAGAAGTTAACGTTAATATCTTTGCGCACAAGGTGGAACAAGCCCTTTATGACGTCCTGGTGGCTATCCAGGAAAAGGTTCAGGCTGATCTGGAGCAAGAGCGGATTATACCCGCTCTGGAGAAGATTGCCAGCCTCCAACCAGTGATCGCGGAATTTTTCGAGGGAGTCATGGTCATGGTTGAGGATGAGCAGGTCAGAAACAACCGTCTGGCTCTGTTAAAAAGAATCTCAGACTTTATGGGACAAATCGCTGATTTTTCCAAAATTGTCACCTAGACTACCTATGCAGCCGGGGAGTATTTCCCGGCAATTTTTTCTGGTCAATTTAAGAGGACTTTTACCAGGAATGTGGTATATAATAATTATAAAGGCTTAATAGAGTATAGCACATTGGCCTGATTATGCTGAGATTATAGGGGGTGTGCTTCATCGAACTTACCGAACGACAGGAGAAGATCATCGAGATCGTCAAAAACAATGCGCCGATTACTGGGGAGCAAATTGCTGACCGTTTGCGAGTGACGCGGGCGGCTCTGCGCCCCGATTTGACCGTCCTGACCATGTCCGGGATTCTGGAGGCCCGGCCCCGAGTAGGCTATTTCTATAACGAGCGGACGATCAACTCCCTGGTAGGGGAGCGCCTGTCGCAGATTCGGGTGAAGGATGTCAAGTCTCGCCCGGTGGTGGTGCGCGAGGATGACACCATTTACGATGCCATCGTTACTCTCTTTTTGGAGGACGTTGGCAGCTTGTTTGTAGTGGGGGAAGAGGGCTTCTTAGAAGGGGTGGTTTCCCGTAAGGACCTGTTAAAAAACACCCTGGGTCAGGTGGATATTCACCGCATCCCAATTGGCGTAGTCATGACCCGCATGCCAAATATCATAACAGTTACGCCAGATGATACCGTCTTTACGGCGGCCAAGAAGCTGATCGACCACGAGATCGACAGCATGCCGGTAGTACGCACTTACATTGACAGCAACGGTAAGGAAAGACTAGAAATAGTTGGCCGGCTTACCAAAACCAATATTACCCGGCTATTCGTAGAATTGGTCGGACAGGGCTAGGAGGGACGAGATGGCCGCAGAGGTGCCAGTTATTTACATCATCTCCGATTCGATTGGAGATACCGCTGAGGTGGTGGCCCGCGCCGCTGCCAGTCAGTTTGATTCGGGTAAGTTTGAAATTCGACGGGTTCCTTACGTGAGTGATGAGAAACACTTAGAAGAAATCATTGCGGAGGTGCAAGGGTGTAACTGTGCGATCATTTATACGGTGGTGGTGCCGGAACTGAAACAAGCACTGGAAAAGCTAGTCAAAGAAAGGAATATTCCGGCAGTAGACATTTTGGGGCCAGCCATTGACGCGATCGGGAAAATCAGTCAGTTGCCGCCGAAGCTGAAACCGGGTTTATTACGCCAACTGGATGAAATGTATTTCCACCGGGTGGAAGCGATCGAATTTGCTGTTCGCTACGATGACGGTAAGGACCCCCGTGGTCTGGCGCTGGCAGACATAGTTTTAATTGGGGTTTCGCGGACATCCAAGACTCCGTTGTCGATGTATCTGGCGAATAAGCGCTTGAAAGTGGCCAATGTGCCCCTGGTGCCAGAGGTAGCTCCACCCGAAGAATTATTCAAATTACCCCCGAACAAGATCATTGGCCTGACCATAAAGCCCCAATTGCTTAATGAAATTCGCCAGGAGCGCTTGAAGACGCTGGGGCTGACTTCTAGTGCTAACTATGCCAGCTTAGAAAGGATTGAACAGGAGTTAGACTACGCGGCTAAATTAATGAAGCGGCTGGGCTGTCCAGTGATTGACGTAACTAATAAAGCCGTAGAAGAAACAGCGGCGAAGATATTAGAAATCTATTACAAGGGGGAAAGGTACGGTGGGTAAAAAATATGTTTATCTCTTCGAAGAGGGCCGGGCCGATATGCGCTTACTGCTCGGGGGTAAAGGAGCCAACCTGGCGGAGATGACGAATATCGGTCTTCCAGTACCCCCAGGTTTAACGATCACGACCGAGGCCTGTAACGAGTTTTACGCGGCTGGACAACAGTTCCCAGCTGGCTTGGTCGAGCAACTCAAAGAAAAAATGTGTGTTGTGGAGGCAAAGACTGGCAAGAAATTTGGTGACCCCGATAACCCGCTGCTCGTCTCGGTTCGTTCTGGAGCAGCGATTTCTATGCCTGGCATGATGGACACAATTTTAAATCTTGGCCTGAATGACCAAACGGTGCAGGGCCTGGCCCGGGCGGCGCAGGACGAACGGTTTGCCTACGACTGTTACCGCCGTTTCATTCAGATGTTCGCTGATGTAGTCATGGGAGTAGAACACTACAAGTTTGAGCAGATCTTAAGCCAATGCAAAGAGGCAAGTGGTTTGAAGTTTGATTATCAACTCCCAGCTATTCAGCTGCGGAAGATCGTGGAAGAATATAAGAAGCTGGTCAAAAAAGCTACCGGACAGGAGTTTCCGCAGGACCCGGAGGAACAACTCTTGATGGCCGTTCGGGCGGTTTTTAGTTCCTGGAATAATGACCGGGCCATCTATTACCGGAAGATTAACAAGATCTCCGACGACCTGGGTACGGCTGTTAATGTGCAAGCAATGGTTTTTGGGAATCTGGGTAATGACTGTGGCACAGGGGTAGCCTTTACCCGGAATCCTTCTACCGGTGAACCAATGATATATGGCGAGTTTTTAATCAATGCCCAGGGTGAGGATGTTGTGGCCGGGATCCGGACACCCCAACCGATCACCAGTCTGGCGGAAGAAATGCCCGCGGTTTACCAGCAACTGGTTGAGACGGCCCGCATTTTAGAGCAGCACTACCGGGACATGCAGGACATTGAATTTACGGTGGAAAAAAACCGGCTATACATGTTACAGACCCGCAACGGTATGCGCACGGCCAGTGCGGCCATTCGGATCGCGGTGGATATGGTGAAAGAGGGCCTGCTCTCCAAAGAAGAGGCAATCCTGCGGGTTGAACCCGGCCAGCTTAATCAACTGCTACACCGGCGGATTGATCCGACCGCCCGGTTAAATGTGATCGCGAAGGGGCTCCCTGCTTCACCAGGGGCTGCTTCTGGTCAGGTGGTTTTCGACGCTGATGAGGCGGAGAAACGGGGCCAAAGCGGGGAAAAGGTCATCCTGGTGCGAAATGAGACCACGCCTGATGATATCCACGGGATTGTGATGGCCCAGGGGGTGCTGACCAGTCGCGGGGGAATGACCAGTCATGCCGCGGTGGTGGCCCGGGGCATGGGTAAACCTTGTATCTGCGGCTGTGAGTCGATTCGCATCGATTATGCTGCTCAGTTGTTCAGGGTCAATGACCTGGATATCCGGGCGGGGGATGTGATCTCCATTGACGGTGGTACCGGTCAGGTGATTTTGGGCGAGGTACCGATGATCGATCCCGAGTTGAGTCCCGAGTTTCAGCAGATCTTGCAGTGGGCTGACGAATTGAGCGCTTTAAAGGTAAGGGCGAACGCGGATACGCCGGAGGATGCACGGAAAGCCAGAGAATTCGGGGCCCAGGGGATTGGTTTGTGTCGAACGGAGCACATGTTTATGGGTCAAGACCGCTTACCAATTGTTCAAGACATGATCCTGGCGGAAACCCAGGCTGAGCGGCAGGCAGCGCTGGATAAGTTGTTGCCTTTCCAACGGAGTGATTTCTACGGGATTCTGAAGGCTATGGAGGGCTTGCCGGTAACAATTCGACTTTTAGATCCTCCGCTGCACGAGTTTTTACCGAATAGTGAAGAACTGCTGATGGAGCTGACCAGGCTCAAAATGACGGGTGGTGATCCCCTGGAGATTGCCAGCAAGGAAAACCTCCTCCGTAAGGTCCGTGCTTTGTCAGAGTTTAACCCGATGCTGGGACATCGGGGGTGCCGTTTAGGGATCACCTTTCCCGAGATCTACGCCATGCAGGTGCGGGCCATTTTCCTGGCCGTGGCTGATCTGGTGGAAGAGGGCTATCATGTTATTCCCGAGGTAGAGATCCCGTTAGTGATGCACGCGAAAGAATTGGCCTTCCTGCGGCAGCAGACGATAAGAATTGCTGAGGAGATTAAGAAAGAACGGGGGGTTGAATTTACCTACTTCGTGGGCACGATGATTGAACTTCCGCGGGCCTGCGTGGTGGCTGATGAGATCGCCAAAGAGGCAGAATTTTTCTCCTTTGGCACGAATGATTTGACCCAGACCACCTTTGGCTTTAGCCGGGACGATGCCGAAGGGAAATTTATTCCCAAGTACATTGAAAGTAAAATCCTGCCGGAAAGTCCCTTCGTGGTCCTGGACCGCGAAGGAGTTGGCAAACTGATGAAAATTGCGGTAGAACTGGGCCGCCAGACTAAACCGGGCTTGAGCATTGGGATTTGTGGTGAACACGGCGGTGAACCTAATTCAATTGAGTTTTGCCATCAGATTGGTTTGGATTTCGTGAGTTGTTCACCATTCCGGGTGCCGATTGCCCGATTAGCGGCCGCCCAGGCAGCGATCCGCTTCCCGCGGAGTTGAGAGCCGTCTAATCAATTGAATCAGGATTCAATAATCTAGAGCGTGGGCGAGCGGTGGGCCCTGAATCCCCGAGATTATATCAGGTCTGGCCGTCCGCCCAGCTTATTCTTTATGGCAGGAAGATTATACCGATGCGTAGTATTTATTACAGAGTGTTTACGGGCAGGAGGTTTGGAGCATGCCGACAATTCGTGAAGTTCTGGAAGAACACGAAATGGCTCGACTTTCCCCCTGGGCGGCGCGCAGCCGGAACTCAAAAGGGAGGCAGCGGGAAGAACCCCAATGTCCGTTCCGCACTGTCTATCAACGTGATCGCGACCGTATTATTCACTCGAAGGCTTTTCGACGTTTAAAGCATAAGACCCAGGTGTTTATCGCTCCTTCCGGGGACCACTACCGGACTCGCCTGACGCATACTCTGGAAGTATCTCAAATTTCCCGCACGATTGGGAGAGCCCTCGGGCTCAATGAGGACTTGATCGAAGCCGTGGCGATGGCCCATGATGTCGGGCATACGCCCTTTGGTCATTCCGGGGAGTATGCCTTACAGGAAATCATCGGTCATTTTAAACATAACGAACAGAGCCTCCGGGTGGTTGACTGTATTGAAAAACAGGGTGAAGGGTTAAATCTGACGTGGGAAGTCCGCGATGGCATTCTTCATCACACGGGAGATACAGTGCCGGCGACCTTAGAAAGTCAGGTTTTAAAAATCTGTGACCGCATCGGCTATATCTGTCACGATATTGATGATAGTATCCGGGCGGGGTTGATTTCGATCAATGATCTTCCCCAGGAGCACGTTCAGATCCTGGGGAAAACCCACAGCCAAATGATCACCACGATGGTGGCTGATATCATTACTTCCAGTATGAATCAACCAGAAATCCGCATGAGCCAACCAGTACTGGAGGCGATGAACGGGCTGAGGGACTTTATGTTTGAACAGGTTTATCTATCGCCATTTCTGGAAGAAGAACGGAAAAAAGCCCAATTTATTATAGAAAAACTGTATGAATTTTTCACCCGTCGGCCAGAAAAGCTGCCCCCTGAGTATATTGAGCGGATTGAACGCTGGGGACTTCAGCAGACGGTGGTTGATTATGTCGCCAGCATGACTGACCGCTTTGCGATCAATACCTTTGAGTCTTTCTTTGTTCCCAGTCCATTTCATCCAGCGCCTTAAGGAATAATATTCTAAAATTGGTACAAACTACAAAAACGCCCCTCTCCCGACATAAATTGGGTAAAAGAATGTCGAATCGAGGGAGGAAATAATATCAGGGTAGCGAATATATTACTTTCAGGATAATTGCTGTTAATCCTTGGTGACCAGCAGGAATTTACAAAGATCTAGCGAAAATTATGGATACAAGATCAGAGGAAGACTAGGTGGTTAAGGTGAGTAAGTACAGCCAGAATGAGATTCTTGCCGAAATCTACACCAGAACCGACATAGTCGACCTGATCTCAGAATATGTTGTCTTAAGAAAAAAGGGAAAAGATTACTGGGGACGATGTCCTTTTCACCTTGAAGATACTCCCTCATTTACTGTATCGCCGGATAAACAGTTGTTTTATTGTTTTGGCTGTCAGACTGGCGGCAACGCGATTAATTTTATCCAGAAAAAAGATGGTTTAACTTTTTGGGAAGCTGCCGCTGTCCTGGCCGAGCGAGTGGGCGTCGAACTCAATTCCAAAGAGAACAGCCCAACCAGGCAGCGGGAATACAGCGAAAAGCAGAAGTTTTGGCGAATGCAGGCGGCAGCTGCAGCCTTTTATCACGAATTGTTGCTTGTATCACCTGAAGGGCAAGTAGCCCGAGACTATTTAACCCGGCGTGGGATCAATGAGGAAAGTATTAAGCGCTTTCAATTAGGTTTTTCGTTACCAGCATGGGATGCTTTGTTACGTCACCTGTTAAACCAGGGGTTTTCGGCTCAGGAGTTGGCGCAGGCTGGTTTGATTGTGGCCCGCGGTGGGGGCGGCGGTTATTACGACCGCTTCCGGGGCCGGCTGATGTTCCCGATTTATAATTACATGGGAAAAATCGTTGGCTTTGGTGGTCGAATTCTGGAAAGCGGTGAACCCAAATACCTAAATTCGGCGGAGTCCCGATTCTTTTCCAAAGGTGACCACCTGTACGGATTACACATGGCACGAACCAGTATTCAGCATAGCCAACAGGCGATCCTGGTTGAGGGTTACCTGGACGTGATCACGGCTCACCAGTTCGGTATAACCAATGTAGTTGGCTCGCTGGGAACGGCCCTAACGGAGACCCAGGCTCGGTTGCTGGTGCGGTACAGCCCTGAAGTTATTTTAGCCTATGATACCGATCAAGCGGGTGTAGCTGCGACCATGCGGGGGATTGAAATTTTACGCAGTCAGGGTGCCCGGGTTAAAGTCTTAACCTTACCTGATGGAAAAGACCCCGACGAATTCATTCAGAAGCACGGCCGGGAGGCCTTCCAAAACGCATTGCGGAAATGGACCCAGGGGTTCTTTGCATATAAACTCAGGCGGGCCTGTGAGCGATACGATTGGGGTAACGTCACCGGCAAAGTCGCGGTAGTGGAGGAATTACTACCCGACTTGGCCCAGGTTAATTCGGAGATCGAACAGCAGGAATATATTCGACTCCTGGCCAGAACAGTGGATATTAGCGAAGAGGCCATTGTAGCTGATTTTCGTAAATACTTAGGAAAAACGCGCAAAACTGGCACCAATTGGGATAGAAATGCACAATTTAGACATAATAAAATTGAAGTGCGCGCATTAACCAATCCGCTGCTGGGGAAAAGTAAGCTTGCCGAACGGATCAACCGGCCGGCTCATTTGATGGCCGAACGGAAGTTGTTACAAATGATTTTGGAGGACTGTTCAGTTTGGCCAAAGGCTGAAGCAGAATTAGGGCCAGATTTGTTTACTGATGAATATTTACAGAAGATTTGGGCTCATCTCAGAAACTACCTGGCTAACCGGGTGTATAATCGTGAGGGCCTCGCCCGGGTAATTGATGAACTGGATGACCCCGCCTGTCAATCCTTACTTACAGAAATCTGCTTTCATGATTGTCCAGCTGATGTAGAACAGCGGGAACGATTGCTTGATGATTATATCAAAACTATTAAGCGCTATCGGGGTCAACAACGAATTGAGCAGTTAAGGCAACAAATTATCACGCTAAGTGAGGCAGGTTTGGCGGAAACAACGGAAGCGAAAAACCTCATGAGTGAGTATCAGGCGCTCCTACGGGAGCATAAAGTCAAATAACTCGAATTGATATTCATTGTGTCTTCAGGAAGGGGGGAAGAGGTATGAAGGTTGAACAGTTGAAGATCGAAGCCGTTAAGAGCTTGATCCAGCGTGGGAAAAAGCGAGGTGTTTTAACCTACCGTGAAATTATGGATGCTCTGCAGGGCATTGAGCTAACGGCTGAACAAATCGATGAGATATACGAACATCTGAGCGGGATGGGGATCGAAGTCGTACCGGAAGCGGGGGAAATTGAAGCCCTGGAAAACACCGATGGTGAAGCCCACACTGAAGATGTTGAAGTTGACCTCTCCGTTCCTGAAGGAATAGGAATCGATGACCCGGTCAGGATGTACCTCAAGGAAATTGGCCGGGTACCACTGCTGACCGCGGAAGAAGAGATCGAGCTGGCTAAACGCATGGAAAAAGGTGATGAAGAAGCCAAACGGCGTCTGGCCGAAGCCAATTTGCGTTTAGTGGTGAGTATCGCTAAGCGTTACGTGGGACGGGGAATGCTTTTTCTCGATTTGATCCAGGAAGGCAACCTGGGACTGATCAAGGCCGTAGAAAAATTCGACTACCGTAAAGGTTATAAATTTAGCACCTACGCGACCTGGTGGATCCGTCAGGCCATAACACGGGCAATCGCGGACCAGGCCCGGACGATCCGAATTCCAGTGCATATGGTAGAGACGATAAATAAGCTGATTCGGGTCTCGCGTCAGCTCCTCCAGGAGTTGGGTCGGGAGCCAACTCCGGAAGAGATCGCGAAAGAAATGGATATTCCAGTTGAACGTGTCCGGGAGATTATGAAGATTGCCCAGGAACCCGTGTCCCTGGAAACTCCCATTGGTGAGGAAGAAGATAGTCACCTGGGTGATTTTATTGAGGATGAAGACGCACCGGCACCCGCTGAAGCTGCTTCGTTTATTCTCCTCAAGGAACAGTTAGAAGAAGTACTGGAAACCTTGACGCCGCGGGAGGAGAAAGTTCTGCGCCTCCGGTTTGGTCTTGACGACGGGCGGGCCCGCACCCTGGAAGAGGTAGGGCAAGAGTTTGGCGTGACCCGGGAGAGAATCCGACAAATCGAAGCCAAGGCATTGCGTAAACTGCGCCATCCTAGCCGCAGTAAAAAATTGAAAGACTATCTGGAGTAGTTAGCCGGCCGCGCATCCGAGTAAAAAACCGAAATATTCGGAGGTTTCATCGGCTAACTCCCCCCAGAACAAGTTAGCTCGCTTTTTCTTATATTGACTTACGCGACCAATCTATCGTATAATTGGCTTTGTCATTGGGCGTTCCTCGATAGCTCAACGGTAGAGCAACCGGCTGTTAACCGGTAGGTTGCAGGTTCGAATCCTGCTCGGGGAGCCACCCTTATCATTATCTTGCCCTGGTGTTTATGGGCCTATAGCTCAGCGGTAGAGCCACCGGCTCATAACCGGTTGGTCCCTGGTTCGATCCCAGGTGGGCCCACCATATTTTTTAATTAATAAATTGGCCCGTTGGTCAAGTGGTTAAGACACCGGCCTTTCACGCCGGCAACAGGGGTTCGAATCCCCTACGGGTCACCAGGGGCGATTAGCTCAGCTGGGAGAGCACCTGCCTTACAAGCAGGGGGTCGGCAGTTCGATCCTGTCATCGCCCACCACAAAATTGAAGCCTTGCCTGATACGGCAGGGCTTGATTGTTTTTATCCCTGGGCTTTGTGGTAAAATAGGGATAGAGGTTTTCTAAAACTACCATGCAGGGGGCGTACTATGGGTTTGTTGAGCGAAAGATTAGCCGCGGTGGCTCGCTATGTTGAGCCCGGCAGCATTGTAGCCGACATTGGGACCGATCACGCCTATTTGCCAGTTTACCTGGTTACGGCGGGGATTTGTCCCCGGATAGTGGCCAGTGAGGTGAACCAGCTGCCGTATCTGTCTGCCCTGAAGACTGTAGAAGAACACGGATTGAGCGGACGGATCAGTGTTCGGCAGGGGGACGGCTTAACGATCTTAAGGCCAGGCGAGGTGAATACCGTTGTGATCGCCGGGATGGGGGGCACAACCATCCAGCAGATCCTGGGTAAATCAGCACCGGCTTTGCAAGGAGTCAAGCGGCTGATCCTGCAACCAATGGTGGGGGCCAAAACCCTGCGCCAGTGGTTGTTGACTAACGGTTGGCAAATTATTGACGAGCAGTTGGTTGCGGAAGACGACTTTCTGTATGTAATTATTGTGGCCGAACGTGGGCAGCAATCCATTGATGACGAACTACTTTTAGAAATTGGCCCAGTGTTGTGGCGTAAAAAGGACCCCTTGCTCGCTAAATATTTGCAACGTCAGATTGAACATTTGGAAAAGGTGAAGATAGAGTTAACCCGTGGCCGCACTCACAGGGCAGTGAATAAACAAGACGAAATAAGTCAACACATTGAGCGAATGAGGAGGATGTTGCTGGATGTCACTTCGATGTCAGGCCATAATCAGCCTGCTGGAAGAACTGGCTCCCCCGACCTGGGCTGAAGAGTGGGACAACATTGGCCTGCAGTTGGGAAACCCCAATCAGGAGGTCAGTCGGGTGCTGGTGGCGCTTGATCTTAGCCCCCTGGTGGTTAAGGAGGCGGTGGAACTTGGCGCTCAACTGATTATTACCCATCATCCCCTGTTGTTTCGCCCGTTAAGAAATTTGCGCTATGATCAACCCCTGGGGCAGCTCGTGCAAACCTTAATCCAACACGGGGTAATGGTCTACACCAGTCACACCAATCTGGATGTGGTAGATGGCGGGGTAAACACCGTCCTGGCTGAACTGCTTGGCCTTACGGAAGCTGAGCCATTGCAGGTTTCCGGTAGTGAGGAGCTGTGCAAAATCGTGGTTTTTGTGCCGCGTGGACACGAAGACGTGGTGCGGGAGGCAATGGGCCGGGCCGGTGCTGGTTGGATTGGCAACTATTCAGACTGCACCTTTCAAACCTTAGGTGAAGGTACTTTTCGACCGCTGGCTGGGGCTAATCCGTTTATCGGACGGGTCGGGCATTTGGAAAAAGTCGAGGAATTTCGCTTGGAGACGATTGTCCCGGCAAAACGTTGTCACCGGGTGATTTCGGCCATGCTCAAGGCCCATCCTTATGAAGAGGTGGCTTACGACGTTTATCCCCTTCTTAATCAGGGGCGGAGATTTGGCTTGGGCCGGATCGGTAAGCTGATGGAACCGCTTTCTGTGGAGGGCTTGATTAACCTTGTTAAACAGCGGTTGGAAATAGAGCAGGTAGTAGTTATCGGCCCAACTGAGCGAAACATATCAAGGGTAGCGGTTTGTGGGGGTAGTGGCGGCTCTTTGATCCAGTCGGCTGTTGGGAAAGGAGCCGATGTTTTGATTACCGGGGACATTAAGTATCATGAAGCTCGAGAGGCTGTCAGTCTAGGTCTGACCGTAATCGACGCCGGCCACGCCAGGACAGAAAGTGTAATCATCCCTGCTCTGGTTCGCTATCTACGTGAACATCCGACTGTCATTAAGGCGGATGTCCAAGTCTTCCCTTCAACAGTTTGGGAATCTATTTGGCAGATCAGGTAATAGTAACTATACATATTTTTTACTTGAATTAACTATTCGGCTAATCGACAAGCTAATAAATGCTAAGATTAAATGGGGAAGAAAGGTGGTCGCATTAATGAGCGAGGATTTGCAATCCCAGCAAGAACTGTATCGAACACTGGATGAGATTATTGCCCGGTACGACAGTGATCCAGGTCTCTTGATCAGGATGCTGCAGAAGACCCAGGAGACTTTTGGCTACATTTCCGAAGATGTCCAATGCTATCTAGCCGAAAAACTGAATATTCCACTTAGTGAAATTTGCGGCGTAGTCAGTTTTTACTCATTGTTTACTACCTGGCCCAAAGGCAAGCATATGATCAGTGTTTGTCTGGGAACGGCCTGTTATGTTAAAGGAGCCCAAGAAATCCTGGAGGCATTTAAGCGGGAATTACAGGTGAATGTGAACCAAACCTCGGAGGACGGATTATTTATGCTCCGAGCCACGCGCTGTGTTGGGGCCTGTGGCTTGGCGCCAGTTGTAACTATTGACGATGATGTGCATGGTCAGTTGGCGGTGGATGCTCTGCCCAAGGTTCTGCAAAAATACCGAAAGCCTCACTAGTTAGTGGTTGTTACAAAAATTTGCCTTAAGGCTACCCGGGTGTTTAATCATCGTCCGGGTAGTTTTTGTTTGAGCTACATGCCTTTTTCGGCTTTTCAGGGGAAAACTTGCTCCATAACCCAAAGGTGATTATACTAGTGACGAATGAGTAGATGGTGAGGTGAACCAGGTGACTGAGATATGGGGATTATCAGTACGCCAGCGACGAATTCTCAGTTTGGCCTGGCCAGCAATTCTGGAAATGATTCTTTACACGATGGTGGGAATTGTTGATACGGCCATGGTTGGCCAGTTAGGGGCTGTTCCCTTAGCGGCGGTAGGTCTAAGTAGTCAACTGTATTTTTCCACAATCTTTATCCTGGAGGGCATTGGTATCGGGGCGACTGCCCTGGTCATTCGTCATGTGGGGGCAGGGGAGGCGGAAAAGGCTGGTCGGTTGGCCGGTCAAATCATTTTGTTGACCGCGCTAGTCGGCCTGGCTGTGACGCTGATCACTGTATTTGGCGCTGAGCTCATCATCAGGGCCTTCAGACTGGAAGCGGACGCAGCCCGAATAAGCGTGGCCTATCTCCGAACAGTCGGCCTCACTGCTGGTTTTATGTTGGTTCTTTTTACCGCCAATAACCTGCTCCGTGGTGCGGGAGATACCCGAACACCAATGTACATTGCGGCAATGACTAATTTAATTATTATTATTGGTGACTACGTCTTAATCTTTGGCAAGTTTGGGTTTCCCGCCTGGGGGGCGACCGGGGCGGCTGTGGCTACTGCGGGTGCTCAGTTAGTCGGCTGTGGTTTGGTCCTATGGGTATTGTTTTCGGGGCGGTTCTGCTTAATTTTGAAAAAAGAGTTCTTAACTCGCTTAAACCCGGGAGCAATCAGATGCATTATCAGGATTGGTTTACCTGCTGGGATGGAAGAAGCGGTTTACAGCTTTGGGGCAATGGTGAGTAGTTATCTTCTTGTGCAACTGGGCACAGTTGCCTTTGCCGCGCACCAGGTGACCACACGAATCGAATCCCTTTCTTTTATGCCGGGCTATGGTTTTGCCATTGCGGCTGGAACATTGGTCGGGCAGAACCTGGGGGCCGGCCGACCGGATGAGGCGGAAAAAAACGCCTGGGAAACGGCGAAACTCGCAACATTATTGATGAGTGGCTTTTCTTTACTATTTTTGTTAGTACCGGATTGGTTGGTGGCTGGTTTTACTAAGGAACCGGCGGTAACGGCTTTAAGCCGGGTATGTATCCAAATCGCTGCTTTCGAGCAGCCGTCTTTAGCCCTGGCGATGGTACTAGGTGGGGCGCTGCGGGGTGCGGGGGCGACTCGTACCGTCATGTTGGTTTCAGCCTTTGGCGTTTGGTTGTTTCGGTTACCGCTGTTTTACTTAATTGTCAAGGTGCTGAGGTTGGGGTTAGTTTTTGTTTGGCTGGTGACGGTGACTGACTGGCTGATCCGGGCAGGCTTACTCGGGTGGCTTATAAAAAGAGGGGGCTGGAGGCTGAGTTGAAGAAAAAACACCTGATTGCCGACAGGTGCGTGTTGTCAGGTTCTGCTTTGTGGTAAATAATAGCATATAGGGTTCTAATTATTTTTTTGGTTCAGTTTTAACAAATTGGTCCTTATCTTGAGCATTGCAGGTCGGGCACTTTTTGGGTTTGCAACGGGCCTCTTTTTCTTCACCGCAACTTTTGCATTTCCAAATGGCCATGAAAGTCCCTCCAAATAACCAATAATAAGAATTATTCTAAGTCAAATATAGTTTATCGGTTTATGGCTTGTCAAGGGAAGTAATAAACTGAAAGTGTGGTTTTATGAATAATCAGGATATTGATGTGAGTGGGGTGAAGATTTTGTCGCAGAACGTAAAGATTGGTGCCCACCTGCCGATGAGTGGTGGCCTGGAACAAATGGTTAATCTGGCTAACGCGCTTAGACTGGAAGCCGTCCAGTTTTTTTCCAGGAGTCCTCGCGGGGGACGGGTTCGGCAGTTCGGCCGAGCTGAGGCTCAACAATTCCAGCAAGCGGTCCAGGCTTCATCACTCCAGACCCTGGTGGTACATATCCCTTATATTGTCAATCCGGCCTCGCCAAGTGAACAACTGTATCATTTAGCTGAAGACCTGGTTTTAGAGGACCTGAATCGAGCAGACCAATTAGGGGCCCATTTTCTGGTTTTACATCCGGGGGCCTACACTACGAGCACCCGTGAAGAAGGGCAACAAAGGCTAATTAAGCTGATCAATACAGTGTTAACCAGATTTGCGGGAGAAACTCAACTCTTGCTCGAAAATATTTCCGGTAAAGGTACGGAAATTGGCGGTAGCTTAGAGGAACTGCAGGTCATTATGGAGCATGTTCCCGCCTCGGTCGGTTTATGTCTGGATACTTGCCACGCCTTTGCCTTTGGTTACGATCTCTCCTCGCCTGAAGGGTTTGATGAGTTTAGTGCACAGCTTGAGCAAACTGTTGGCTGGTCGCGTGTTCGCCTTGTGCATGCCAATGACAGTCAGGGACAGCTGGGTTCCCGCGTGGATCGCCATGCCCATATTGGGGAAGGGATGATCGGGGCCGAGGGGTTTACCCGTTTGCTTCACCATCCTTTACTTCGTAAATTGCCATTTATTCTGGAAACTCCTTTTGAAGGGGTCCCAGCTGACATCCAGCGGTTGCGCGAGCTGAGTGAGGGGTAAAATTTACCGGTGGATTTCCCGGACACTCCAGCTTACACTAAGAATGGACTCAAGGCTGGTGTGGGAAGGGGTTACAATGAAATGGATCCAGTTACTCACGTCCTGGTTGGGATCACCATCGCCAATTTTTCTGGCTCTTCTTCGTCTTGGCTCAACCCAGCGACGGTAGCCTCAATAGTGGGGTCTTTGCTGCCAGACGCCGATATTGTTTTTCAACTGGGTGGTGATGTGTTATACCTGAAACATCACCGCGGCTTTTCCCATTCACTGGTCGGATTGAGCTTATTGTCAGTCTCAGCCGGCCTGTTTTTGCATCAAGCCTATAATTTTACCCCAATTCACGTCTTACTTCTTTGGACATTTCTTGGGTGTTTGTCTCATCTGGTAATTGATGTGCTGAATTCATACGGGGCGCAAATCCTCTGGCCATTTAAACGCCGAAAGTTTTCCTGTGGACTATTGACATTGTTTGATCCGGTAATTACTGGACTGCTTTTAGGCGGACTTTGGGGTTCCTGGTTATCGGTCAGGTCAGTAAGTGGCCTGGTGCTGGGTTATGTCGGGTTCCGGGTGGTGATGCGGGAGATGGTTCGGACAGCCCTGAAGCAAGCATATGCTCCGGGGGCGAAGATTGCCGTCTTTCCTTCACAACTTGGGCTACTGTGTTGGGATTTTATTATAGAGACGGCCGAAGAACAAATTGTCGGCTATTGTCGCTGGCTGCCGCGGCACTGGGAGACCCGCCGCCGGTTAAAACGGCAAAACGAAAACCAGGTTATTAATCTGGCGAAACAAACTAAGCTGGGGCAAATGTTTTGTTCTTTTTCTCCATTTGTGCATGTTTTTTATACGCAAAGTGAGGACAAGCACATTGTCAATTTTTTGGACCTGCGTTATTTTCTCAAGAATGATTTTATGCACAGCGCGACCGTGGTTTTTGATGCCAGCTTAGAACTGCTGGATTCTATCTTGCATCCATACCATAAAAATCGTCAGGTTAGAATCACAGATTAGCTGGAAATATTTGCTGCCTTTGCTACAAATCATATTGGTTACAAAGATATTTCTTTTCTGTCAGGAGCAGGAAATTGTCGTATGAAGATAGAATATGCAAATATAAGTCAAACAGTTCTTTGTGGATGCAGTCAGATTTTCGAAGGATAGCGGTTCCAGCTTCGGATTGCTTGCTGATTGAGGTGACGGTAGTGTTTGGTAAAAAACATGCTTTAACCCAGATTGTCAGCATCGCGCTAATCATTTGCTTGGTTAGCGCTTTAGGTTTTTATCTGATCCAGGGAGCCGTGGAACTGGAAAAAGAGCGGATTCGACAAACCAATTTTGAGATGGCTGATGCCATTTCTGTCTATCTGGAGAACTTTATTTCACGCTCCCATTTGCTTTTTTCTTCTCTGGCTGCCCTGGATCCGATCATGCGGAATGATGCTGAGGCCACCAAGGAAATATTGAAAACTTTTTATCGAACATATCCCGGCTACCATGACATCTTTATCACCAACCGTGAGGGGGATGTGGTTATCAGCCAGCGGTTGGCTAAGGACAGGCGGGTCAATATGGCTGACCGGGATTACTTTATTGAAGTGATGCAAACTGGTCGACCAGCGGTTTCTAAAAAGGTACTTGGACGGATCAGCGGTGAGTTGGTTATCGTCGTAGCTGTACCGATCTTTAACCAACCTGAAGGAAGCCCGAACCGGCAGATCATTGGAGCGCTCAATGCCAGTATTGCCCTCCAGGATTTAACCCGACAACTGTCCAGCGTTAAAGTAGGCAGCCAGGGATATATTACGATCCTGGATAAGACCGGGCACGTGATTGTAACCACAGGCCCAACTGATTGGCCGGAGGATTTGTCTGGTTACCCACATGTGCAGGCGCTTTTAGCGGGTGAAGCAGGGACCGTGGAATATGAAAATCAGAGCGATCACAAAGTTTACCTGTGTTCTTATAAACCAGTGCCGAATACCACTTTGGGGGTGCTGGTTTCTCAGCCGGCTTCCGAGGTTTATTACAGTGCCCACCGCAGGTTTACTATTAACTCATTTATCCTGTTTTTGCTGGTGCTGGTGATCATCGCTTTTATCGAAAAGATTCGACGCAATGATGAACGCCGCCGAGAGGATCAGGTTCGGCAGGCAGAGAAGCTGGCGGCAGTTGGGGAGTTAGCTGCCGGCATGGCGCATGAGATTCGCAACCCGTTGACGGCTGCCCGGGGTTTTATTCAACTCCTGGAGAAACGCTTTAGTGATGATTTGATGGAAAAAGAGTATCTTCAGATAATCATCGCGGAGATTGACCGGGTCAATAAAATTATTACCGATTTTTTATTACTGGCCAAGCCGCAAGCTCCCCATCTGCAGAAGGTGAATGTTAATAAACTTCTTTGGGAAGTTTCCCTTTTGTTAGAAAATGAGGCCCTCATGAGGGGATGTACGGTAGAGCAGGTTTTAGACGAGAACATGCCGGAGATTACTGTTGATCCCAGTCACATCCGACAGGTTTTTTTCAATATCATTAAGAACGCCTTTGAAGCGATGGGTGAAGATGGGCGCCTCACAATTAAGACCAAACACCACTTTCTGTCGAATTTAATTGAAATTAGTTTTACCGATACTGGAGCAGGAATTCCCAAAGTTTTGCTGAAAAAGATCTTTGATCCGTTCTTTACTACCAAAGAAACTGGAACGGGTCTTGGGCTCACGATCTCATCACGGATCATCGATAATTACGGGGGATGGATTGATATCAACTCTGAAATGGGGCGGGGGTCAACGGTAACCGTCTGGTTGCCGGTTGACCGTGAACGGAGAAATTTATTCAAGGAGGAAAAACTGTGATTGAACGGATTATTGATGTGTTTACTGACCCCGAGGTGGTACCCCGGCTGAGAACATTTATCATGATGATGATTCTGTTTAAGGTCTTAACAGTAGCGGTATTGCGTATTCAGGTTACGGCTCTGACCAGGGGCCTTGATGTTTTGGGTTCAATCGGGTTGCTTTTGTCTCTGGTCTTGCTTACGTTGTTGATTGTCTGTAAGCGGTTCCGCTAGCACGCGGAATTATATTTCAAGGCGGCCAAGTATTTCTGGCCGCCTTTGTTAGTGCCGTTAAATTGTATTTACCTGCTTACCAGTTGTTTCCCGCAGGCAAGCGCTTGACGGTTAAGAGCCTCTGTTCCTTGGGGGACGCGCTGAAGCACCGCCTGTTCAATCGATTCTGGGGAAGCGATCTCGGTTAAAGCGGTGATCACTCCCAGCGCGACGATATTGGCTACCCCCTGGCGGCCAACTTTTTTTTCTGCGGTCTCAATAATGGGCAAGGAATAGACCCTGGCGGATGTGACCGGGGTGGGAATGGATGAATCAATAATCAGGATGCCGTCCGTTTTAAGGGACGGTAAAAATTTTTGACAGGCCTGATTAGTTAAAGCCAGCAGCAAATCGGGAGAGATTACCTTTGGATAATCGATTTCATCGTTGCTGATGATTACCTCAGCCCGACTGGCGCCCCCGCGAGCTTCCGGCCCATACGATTGCGTTTGAACGGCGTTTTTCCCATCCAGGATAGCCGCTTCCGCCAGGATAATACCGGCCAGAATTAACCCCTGGCCGCCTGAACCACTTAAACGGATTTCTGTTCTACTCATAGCTCTGCTTTACTCCTTGTGCTTTTTCGATAATCTTGGTATACTCCTGGGTGAACTCAGGGGCTGGGGTAGCAAAGAGTTCACCAATTACGAATTTGTCCGGGAAATTTTCTTTCCCTTTTTGTTTGACTAACTGCAGTGGTACCGCATGCTCTTTTTGCCAGCGCAGCATATCGACGGCTGAACCCTGTTTGTTTTTTCGTCCATAATAGGTAGGGCACTGGCTAACCGCTTCAATCAAAGAAAATCCCTTGTTTTGAATGCCTTTTTTAATTAAATCGATCAATAGCTTGGTATGGTAAGCAGTGCCCCGAGCAACGTAGGTGGCGCCGGCAGCAATGGCTAATTCACACAGGTCAAAGTTTCGTTCCACGTTCCCATATGGAGCAGTGGTGGCAAAACTGGATTGGGGTGTCAGTGGTGACGACTGACCACTGGTCATGCCGTAAATACTGTTGTTAAAAACGATGGTAGTCAGGTTAATGTTCCGCCGGGCGGCGTGAATAAGGTGGTTTCCGCCAATTGCAGCACTGTCCCCGTCACCAGTGAGGACGATTACCTCTAACTCAGGTTTGGCCAACTTGACTCCAGTGGCGAAAGCTAGGGCGCGTCCGTGGGTGGTGTGCAGAGTGTCAAAATTAAGGTAACCGGTCGCCCGGGATGAGCAGCCGATCCCGGAGACAAACACCACTCGGTCGCGGTCGAGGTCGAGTGCATCAACTGCTCGAATTACTGCTCCGAGAATAATACCGTGCCCGCAACCAGGACACCAGATGTGCGGCATCTTATCCAGGCGAAAGTAACTAAGCATTTCGGGCATCCTGACTCACCTCCTGAATGCGGGTTAGAATGTCTTCTGGTTTAAACAGCTCGCCCGACACGTCGGAAAGGCCGATGACCCTGGTCTGTCCAGCAACCACCCGCTCTACTTCTAAGACCAGCTGACCGAGGTTCATTTCCGGTACCAGGATCGCCTTAACCCGGGAAGCCAGCTGCCGCACGGCTTCCACCGGGAATGGCCAGATGGTTAATGGCCGGAAGAGTCCAACCCTGATTCCTTGCTCCCGTGCCTGCCGCATCGCCCGCATCGCGGAACGGGCAGTTGCCCCGTAAGCAATAATCGCCAGTTCGGCGTCTTCCAGTGAATCCGTGACGTATTGGACAATGTCAGCACGATTGAGCTCAATTTTTTTGGCCAGCCGGTTTAACAGGGCGCTGGACACTTTGGGGTCGGAAGTAGGAAAGCCCGAACGGTCGTGGAGCAACCCGGTGACATGGAAATGAAAACCTTCACCGTAAACGGCCATCGGCGGTACGCCACCTTCCGGATCGGCATCATACGGCAGGTATTTACCCTTTTCCGCTTGTTGCGGCTTAGTTCGGTTGATGATCTCGATTTCGTCTGCTGATGGTAAGGCTACTCTTTCCCGCATATGGCCAATTACTTCGTCCATTAACAAAATAACTGGGGTGCGGTATTTTTCGCTGAGGTTAAAGGCCCGAATCGTTAAATCGTACGTTTCCTTCACCGAAGCGGGGGAAAGAGCGATGATCGGGTGGTCACCATGTGTTCCCCAGCGTGCCTGCATCACATCTCCTTGTGATGGCGATGTTGGTAAACCGGTACTGGGACCGCCCCGCATAACATTAACCACAACACACGGTACTTCAGCTACGGCGGCGAAACCCAGGTTTTCTTGCTTGAGGGAGAACCCCGGCCCGCTGGTGGCGGTCATTGCCTTGAGGCCGGCCAGCGAAGCTCCGATCACCGCAGCCATACTGCCAATCTCATCTTCCATCTGAATGAATTTCCCCCCCACGCGCGGTAGTTCTTTCGCACAAGCCTCGGCAATTTCCGTGGAGGGAGTAATCGGATAGCCAGCGTAGAAACGCATGCCAGCGGCTAGAGCGCCTAGCACGCAGGCCTCATTCCCTTGTAATAATTTGGCGCTGTTCACTTGTTGTTCCTCCTCAACGTGATCGCAAAGTCGGGGCAACGTAATTCGCAAAGACCGCAGAAGGTGCACGCCTCAGGCTGTGCTGGATAGGCTTTGTCCTGCCGCAGCACCAGCACGTCTTTGGGGCAAAAATCTATACAGATGCGGCAGCCTTTGCACCATTTTTCGTTAATTATAATGTTTTCACTGGGATTTCCAACATTCAAAATATTCACTCCTTCTTGGTTTTGTTATTGGTTATTTTACTTGGTTGCCGCAAAATTCTGGGCCTCAAAAGCACTATAATTTTGATTTAGATTCGACGCGACTGATATAATTCCTTCAATTTTTATAACTAATAATGAAAAAATTTACATGAATGTAGGCTAAATTAATTAGGATATGTCTGCCATCTGTGTTAAATATTTATACAGAGCAGCCATTTTGGGTTTTCGTAAGGAGCAAAACATTTCGCTTTGAAAATGCTTTTCCAGAAAAAATATCTATGAAAAAATAAGATTATCTTAGCAGGAAGTTGAAAATGGATGTAGAAATGCTATAATATAAATATAAGATAAGATAATGATATAGAGTTATGCCATTCTACTTATGGCAGAGGACTGTCTCTCGTGTAAAAGTAAGTAGAACCCGGCGAGGGCTTAATATACCGAAGGTATATCAGGCTGAAGCCGGGTTTTTTGTATCTTGGACGGGAGCATCATCCTTTTGTAAAAGTAGGTAGAACCCGGCTAGGGATAAATCATTAGTACTTTTGACGTACTTGATTTACCCAGGCCGGGATTTTTTTTCAATCAGAAAATATAAATTTTGATTGACATAAGTGCCACTTGACTTTTGCCTGCGCTGAAGCTTGGCGCAAGCTAAGTTTTTGTTATCTCAGGACGAATAGTTTTCAGAAGGTAGGGGGTGATCCAATAAAGTAAGGACAAGGGATGAACTCAGTGCGGCAAGATGGGAAATTCAGTTAGAACTCAGGAGTTACGGCTGGTTGTTGTTAGAGTTATGTAATGTCAAATGTTATTGTGAGTGTTTGGGGGGAGATATGATATGAGCAATGAAAGAATTCACAACCAATCCCTACGCAGTAAGATCATTTCTGCTGAGGAAGCAGCTAGGCTGATTAAAGACGGGATGAATGTGGCGACGAGTGGCTTTACTCCTTCAGGTTATCCGAAGGCGGTTCCTTTGGCTCTGGCGAAGCGAGCGGAGGGTGGCGAGAGGATTAAGATTAACCTTTTGACTGGTGCCTCGGTCGGCGACGAGTTAGATGGGGCTTTGACCAGAGCTGGCGTGATCAACCGTCGTTTACCGTACCAAACCAATGAATCTTTACGTAAAGCCATCAATGCTGGTGAGGTTATGTATACGGATCTGCACTTGAGCCATGTGGCCCAACAGACCCGGTATGGTTTCTTTGGTAAGATTGATGTGGCTATTGTTGAGGCAGCGTTAATTACACAGGAAGGGTATCTTATCCCCACTACCTCGGTAGGTAATACTCCTTCCTACGTTCAACAGGCAGAAATGGTCATCGTGGAAGTGAACATCAGCCAACCGTTAGAATTAGAGGGAATGCACGATATTTATATTCCAGCCGATCCTCCGCACCGTCTTCCTATTCCGCTAAAAAAAGCAGCGGACCGCATCGGAACTCCGTACATTCCGTGTTCCCCAGAGAAGATCGCTGCGATTGTGATTACCGATATTAAGGACCGGGTCAGACCCTTAGCCCCAGTTGATGAGATTAGCAAACGTATGGCTAACAACTTGATCGAATTCTTCCAATTCGAAGTCCGTAAGGGACGTTTACCGAAAAATTTATTGCCATTGCAATCGGGTGTTGGCAGCGTGGCTAATGCCATTCTAGCTGGCTTGGTTGATTCCTCATTTGAAAATCTTGATTTTTATTCAGAAGTCATTCAGGACTCTGTTTTTGACCTGATCGATGCAGGTAAGATTAGAATTGCTTCGGGCACTTCCTTGACACCATCGGCAGAAGGATTGGTCCGGTTTTATAACAACATTAATCACTATCGAGAGAAAATCATTCTCCGGCCGCAGGAAATTAGTAATAACCCGGAAATTGCCCGCCGTATTGGCTCGATCAGTATGAATACTGCGATTGAGGTGGATATTTACGGGAACGTCAATTCAACCCACATCATGGGAAGCCGGATGATGAATGGGATCGGCGGGTCCGGTGATTTTACCCGTAATGCCTACCTGTCCATTTTTGCTACTGAATCTATTGCTAAAGATGGGGCAATTTCTTCGATTGTCCCGATGGTCTCCCATGTCGACCACACGGAACATGATGTACACGTGATCATTACTGAGCAGGGAGTGGCAGATTTACGCAACCTCAGTCCGCGGGAAAGAGCACGGGTAATTATTAACAACTGCGCCCATCCTGATTACCGGCCAATGTTGCTGGATTACCTGGATCGGGCTGAACGGGAGGTTGGTGCCCACACGCCGCATCTGCTCAACGAGGCTCTGTCCTGGCATATTCGTTTCATGCAGCATGGCAGCATGAAACCATGAAATATTGGGGATGATTACTACTAATCAAAATCAGAACTGCCAAAAAGTGGTTGCATCTCCATAATGTCGGAGTTAAGATAAAAGACAGTAGTAATTCTTATTAGGAGCAATTAATAGTACCAGGTAATAAGTATGCCATTTTATAAGTTAAGGGAGGCAAGCTTAATGTTTGACCGAGAAAAAATCAAACAAATTGAACAAAAGCTCGCGGACTGGGCGACCGGCCCATTGAGTAAAGTTCTGGCCAAAAACAAAGAACGGCAAGAAGAGTTTGTCACTGGTTCTGGCCTGCCGGTGAAACGGCTGTATACCCCAGCCGATGTAGCGGACCTGGACTATGACCGGGACCTGGGACTACCTGGCCAATACCCGTTCACCCGCGGGGTCCAGCCTACCATGTACCGCGGCCGTTTCTGGACAATGCGCCAGTACGCGG